>JAXECZ010000005.1:0-17873 GCA_034104845.1 Faecousia sp.
CAGGCATCGGTAATGTTAAAAGCCATGATGTAACCTCCTTATGGATATATTTTTTTGCGCCCACAGGAGGACGCACATTTATTCTAGCATGGATTTAGAAAAAAGCAATTCCTTTTTCAAAATTTTCGTATATTTCAAAAAACCCATGGCAAGAATTTTTTGGAAAAGGGGGCGCAATGATGCGTTATCACATGCAAACAAACGAGCTGATTCTGTCCTCCGGAGAGAAGGCACGCTCCCTGGGCCACAGCTATGTGGGAAGCATCCATATTCTGCTGGCCCTTTTGGAGCAGCCGGGGGAGGTTGGAACCCTGCTCCGGCTGCTGGGCATGGAGCCCATGGCGGTGGGAGCCATGGCTCAGCTGCTCTATGGCACGGGCACACCGGATCTGCCCCTGCCCCAGGGCTTCACCCCCAAGGCCAGGGAGATTTTCCGGCTTGCCGCCCGGGAGGCAAAGGAAAGGGGCGTCCGGGAGATTCTTCCGGTTCATGTGCTGCTGGCGCTGTCCAGAGCGGAGGGAACGGAGGCGGAAAAGCTGCTTCAAATTTTCGGGCTCGGCGCAAATGTGCTGTTTACCCATACGGTTGAATGCTTGCAGCGGGAGGAAAGTGCTCCTGCCAGGGGGAAGAAGGAGGCGGTCACAACGAAACTGTTGGAACAATTCAGCGAGGACCTGATCGTAAAGGCCTCGACCATGGAGCCGGTGATTGGCCGGGATCGGGAGATCGACACGGTAATCGGCATCCTCTGCCGAAAAAACAAGAATAATCCTGCCCTGGTGGGGGAGCCGGGGGTGGGAAAAACAGCCATTGCCGAGGGCTTGGCCCAGCGGATGGCGGTGGGCAACGTGCCGCCCCAATTGAAAGACAAAAGGCTGGTAAGTCTGAATATGGCCAGCCTGGTGGCGGGAACAAAATACCGGGGGGAATTTGAAGAGCGGCTGCGGGATGTGCTGGCGGAAATCCACCGCACCGGGGATGTGATCCTCTTTGTGGATGAAATGCACACCATTGTGGGCGCCGGTGCGGCGGAGGGGGCCATTGATGCCGCCAATATTTTCAAGCCCGCCCTGGGCCGGGGGGAGCTGCAAATGTTGGGTGCCACCACGTTGGAGGAATACCGGAAGTATATCGAAAAGGACGCGGCATTGGAGCGCCGGTTCCGGGCGGTGATGGTGGAGGAGCCGGGCAGCGAAACCACTCTGGCCATTCTCCGGGCGTTGAAGCCGGGGCTGGAGCGGCATCACCGGCTGCGAATCTCCGAGGAAGCCCTGAAGGAATCCGTCCGGCTTTCCGTGCGGTATCTTCCGGAGCTGTTTCTGCCGGATAAGGCCATTGATCTTCTGGATGAAGGAGCCTCCCGTGCCAGAATGGAGGAAACGCGCCTGAGCCGGGGAGGCGCCGCCCGGAAGGAGCTGGAAGAGGAGCTCCACGAGGCAGTCCGGGAGCGGCGGTTTGAAAAGGCGGCAGAGCTTCGGGATAAAATGCAGACCATGATGACAAAGCCCGGGGAAAATCGCCGGGGCAGGACGGTGACCGCCGCCGATATTGCCTGGGTGGTGTCCGCCAGAACCGGGATCCCAGTGGGGCGGCTCACCGCAGGGGAGCGGGAGCGGCTGCTGAATTTGGAAAGCCTGCTGGAAGAGCATGTGATGGGCCAGCCGGAGGCGGTGAAAATTGTGGCGGAGTCGGTGCGCCGGGGCTTTGCCGGCATTCGGGATGAAAACCGTCCCATTGCCTGCCTGCTGTTCACCGGGCCCACCGGCGTGGGGAAAACCGAGCTCTGCCGGGCGCTGGCAGAGGAGGTTTACGGCAGTAAAAACGCCATGATCCGCCTGGATATGACGGAATATATGGAAAAGCATTCCGTGTCCCGGCTGATTGGAGCGCCCCCCGGCTATGTTGGCTATGAAGAGGGAGGAAAGCTGACGGAAGCGGTGCGGCGCAAGCCCTATAGTCTTGTCTTGCTGGACGAGGTGGAAAAGGCCCATCCGGAGGTGCTGGGGCTGCTGCTGCAAATCATGGAGGAGGGGGTGCTCACCGATTCCACCGGACGGCGGGTGGGCTTCAAAAACACCATTGTGGTCATGACCTCCAATGTGGGCAGCGGTGTCCGGGGAGAGGGCCTGGGCTTCTGCGCCCAGGGAAAATCCAGCCAGGTGGCGGAGGCGGTTCGGCAGGCCTTTACCCCGGAGTTTCTGGGCCGTCTGGATGCCACGGTGCGCTTTGACCAATTGGACGGGGCGGCTATGGCGCGAATCGCGGAGAAATACCTCCGGGCGCTGCAGGATCGGGCCGCATCGGCGGGAATACAGCTGAATCTTCCTGGGGAGCTGGCGGAAAGCCTCTGCGCCCGATGTGTGGAAAAGGACGGGGCCCGGCAGCTGCGCCGCATGGTTCAGACAGAGGTGGAGGATGTGCTTTCCAGCTTCCTTTTGGGGTGCAGCCGACGGCCTGCCAGGGTCAAAGGCAGCCTGGATCAGGGGGTGCTTTCCTTTCAGTGCTAGTATTCTTGAACAAATATTCGACAAAATACGCAGGAAAGAAGAAAAAATCCCTGTAAAGTGAAAAAATCAAGGAAAAAAGATTGATTTTTTTCGACGGGGAGGTTATAATGGCCCCAAGTGGAGTAAAAGGGATGTAAAGTGGAGTAAAAGGGAAGGAGGGAGCGTATGATCGGCAAATACAGCGCCAAGCTGGACGAGAAGAACCGTCTGATTGTTCCGGCAAAGCTGCGGGAAGAGCTGGGGGAGCGGTTTTTTGTGACCCTGGGCGTAAACTGCGGTCATCGCTGCCTCACCGTCTACACCGCCGCCGAGTGGAAAACCCTCAGCGACAATTACAATGCCCTGAGCATTTCCCAGCGGGCCGGGGCAACCAGCCTGATTTTTATGAACGCAGCGGAGTGCACGCCTGACAAGCAGTTCCGTTTCGGCCTTACCCCGTTTCTCACGAGTTATGCCGGGATCGACCGGGAGGTCATGCTGGTTGGCCGGGCGGGTCAGGCGGAAATCTGGGACGCAGAGGAATTCGCCCGGTTTGAGGAAGAGAACCTCACCCCCGAAAAACTGCTGGCATCCCTGGAGGCGATCGGCCTATGACGGAATTTCATCATGTTTCCGTCCTGCTGGACGAGTGCATTGAGGGCCTTGCCATCAAGCCGGAGGGTATCTATGTGGACGGCACCCTGGGCGGGGCAGGCCATTCCAGCCAAATCGCCCCAAGGCTCACCAGCGGCTGCCTCATCGGCATCGACCGGGATGCGGTGGCTTTGGAGGCCGCCGGAAAACGGCTGGCACCCTATGGGGACCGGGTGAAGCTGGTCCACTCCAATTTCTGCCGGATCGGTTCCATTTTGCAGGAGCTGAATATTCCCGGAGTGGACGGGATCCTGTTGGATCTGGGTGTGTCCTCCCCTCAGCTGGACGACGGTTCCCGGGGCTTTTCCTATATGACCGACGCGCCGCTGGATATGCGGATGGATCATTCCGATTCCCTCAGTGCACACACGGTGGTGAATACCTGGAGCTATGAGGAGCTGAAACGAATTCTTTTTGAATACGGCGAAGAGCGCTATGCCCCCCAGATTGCGTCGGCAATCTGCAAAAGGAGGGAGACCGCGCCCATCCAAACCACCCTGGAGCTGGTGGAGGTTATTCGCTCCGCCATGCCTGCCGCAGCCCTGCGGGAAAAGCAGCACCCGGCCAAGCGCAGCTTCCAGGCCATCCGCATTGCGGTAAACGACGAGCTGAATGCCGTGGCAAAGGTCATGGAGGATGCCATCCCCCTGCTGAATCCCGGCGGGCGGCTGGCGGTGATCACCTTTCATTCCCTGGAGGACAGAATCGTGAAAAACGCCATGGCGGCAGCGGCTAAGGGCTGCACCTGCCCACCCAGCTTTCCGGTGTGCGTCTGCGGAAAGAAGCCAAAGGTGAAGCTCATCACCCGCAAACCCATTGTCTCCGGGGAGGAAGAATTGGAGCGCAACCCCAGAGCCAGAAGCGCCAAGCTTCGGATCTGCGAAAAACTGTAAAAGAAGAAGGGAAGAGAACGTCATGGCACAGAAACCCGAAATTCAATATGTCGGTCAGTTTTATGTGTTCGGCAGTGAAGTCCCCCAGCCAAAGCCCCAGCCCAAAAAGGCAAAGATCAAGCGCCCTGCCATTCATTTAGAGCGGCTGCAGAAGATCTATGTGGATCCGCTGGCGGTGTGCGGTGTGCTGGCTGCCATTGTGATGCTGTCTCTTTTAATTGTAGGCGCTTTCCATCTGCGGGATACCAGAGCCGCCTACGACCGGATGAAAGCCCAGTTGACCGAGGTCAAGCGGGAAAATGCCAAGCTGAGTCATACCTATCACACCAGCTACGATCTGGAGGAAATCCGCCAGCAGGCCGAAAAGCAGGGCATGGTGGACGCGGAGAAGGCGGATTGCTTTACCGTGTTCTTTGACCTGCCCAAGGAAGAAAAAAAGCCCTCAGCGTGGGACGATTTTGTCTGGCTGCTGTCGGGCCTGTTTTCGGAACCGAGACGGAATTGCGTGTCATAACCCTCCCTGCTTTCCATAGAATCATAATAGCAGCTGCAGTGGGCGGCGAGGGTTTCCCTTGCTGCCCATTCCTGACATTATGCGGAAGGATCGGTGGGAATGGGAAAGCAGAAGGAGTATGGCCGACTGCGAATGGACAGCGGTCAGCACAGACGGGTGATGCTGATTGCCGCATTTTTGGGCATCCTGGCTTTTTTGCCCATGATTGCCCGACTGTACAGCCTGATGGTGGAGCAGTACGAATACTATTCCGGCCTGGCGCTGCGAAATCAAACCCGTTCCACCGCCGTTACCGCTGACCGGGGAACCATCTATGACCGCAATCTGAATATCCTGGCGTATTCCGAAAACCGGGAAAATGTCTACCTGGATCCCCATGAGCTAAAGCAATCCAAGGCAAATCTTGAGGAGATCGGGGAATTTTTAGGCAGCGTGCTGGAAAAAGACCCCGGCTGGATCACAGAGCAGGCAAAGGACCTGCGGCGGCGCTACAAGCAGGTTGGAAGCCGGATACCGGAGCAGACCGCTTCCCAAATCCGTGGGTACATTCAGGAGCATGGTATTTCTGGCATCCATTTGGAGCCCACCTCCGTTCGGGTATATCCCCAGGGGACGTTGGCCGCCCAGGTCATCGGCTTTACCAACGCCTCCAACGATGGCACCGAGGGCATCGAGGCCTCCTATAACAGCTTTCTGGCGGGCAGCGCCGGAAAGGTGATCACCACCAAGGGCAACAACGAAATGGACATGCCCTTTTCCTTTGAAAATTTCCAGGCCTCTCAAAAGGGGGCGGATGTGATCCTGACCCTGGACGCAACGGTTCAGGCCTGCCTGGAAAAGCAGCTGGCCACCGCCATCGAACGCTATGATGTGCAGAACGGCGCCTTTGGCCTGGTGATGAACTGCAAAACCGGGGAGATCCTGGCCATGGCTACCCTGGGCAGCTACGACCCCAATAACTATCTGGAAATTGCCGATGAAAGGGTCCTGCTTTCGCTTCAGCAGCTTCTGGAAAACGGAGGGGATAGCGACGCCTATTCCAAGGCGCTGGCGGATGCCCGGTGGAAGCAGTGGCGCAACCGGGTGCTCTCCGATGGCTACGAGCCCGGCTCCACCTTTAAGGTGCTGACCATGGCGGCGGCCCTGGACTGCGGCGCCATTACCCTGACCACGCCGTTCTATTGCCGGGGGGCGGAGCAGATTCCGGGCCGGTCCCAGCTGCTGCACTGCTGGCGTTCCGCCGGACATGGAGCAGAGCAGACCCCCCAGGCGCTCCAAAACTCTTGCAACATTGCCTTTGCCCACATCGCCCTGAAGCTGGGCGGAGAGCGGTTTTACGACTACGTCCAGCGCTTTGGGGTTTTGGAGAAAACCGGCATCGACCTGGCGGGGGAGAGCAAGGGAGTTTTCTTTGATAAAAAGCTCGTTACCGATACGGACAAATGGGGCACCGCCTCACTGACCTCCGGTTCCTTTGGCCAGACCTTTAAAATCACCCCCTTGCAGCTGGTGCGGGCCATTGCCTCCGTGGTCAATGGCGGCAATCTCCTGGAGCCCTACATCGTTTCGGAGGTGGTGGATGCCAATGGCGTGACATTGCTGCGCCAGGAGCCCACGGTGGTTCGCACCACCATTTCACCGGAAACCTCCGCCACCATGCGGGAGCTGATTCGCAGCGTGGTAACTGAGGGAACGGCGAAAAATGCGGCGGTTCCCGGATTCTCCATTGGGGGAAAAACCGGAACCAGCGAGAAAATTGATGTTTTTGACGAAAACGGTCAGAGAGTTCTGGATAAAATCGTTTCATTTGTTGGGATTGCGCCAATGGAAGATCCGGAGTATATTGTACTGGCGGCTTTGGATACCCCCTCCCGCAGCACCGGCATCTATATTTCCGGCGGTGTGATGGCGGCTCCCACGGTGGGGGCCATTATGGCGGACATTCTGCCCTATCTGGGGGTGGAGCGAACCGCCGAGGCGGAAGCGGTTCCTCTGGACGATCTGGCCGGACTGACCCTCGAGGAGGCCAGGAAGCTGGTGAAAGCGCAGAAGCTCACTGTCACCTCCCTGGGAGAGGGGCAGACCATTACGGCCCAGCTTCCGGCAGCGGGGGAGCAGGTGCTTCCCGGCAGCGAGGTACTGGTGTACCTGGGAGACGGGGAAGGGGAGCGGATGGTTGCCGTGCCCGATTTTACGGGCATGAACCGGCAGCAGGCCAGCCAGGCCGCCGGGAAATTGGGGCTTTTCGTGATTGCCGCGGGCAATCAGGAGGAATCCCCCCAGGTGACGGTATGCAGCCAAAAGGAGCCAGCCGGAACGGAGCTTCCGGTGGGGAGCGCGGTGACACTGCAATTCGCGGATCCCACCGCCCGGGACTGAGAACGAGATATGAGATATGAGATAAGAGATATCCCTGACAAATGAGAAAAAAGCAGATAGATTCCTTTTCTGCGGAGTAAGGAGGATAGGATACGCAATGAAACTGAAAGAACTTTTACAGGGCGTTCCGGTGGTGGAATGCAGCGCTGATTTGGAAACGGAGATCACGGCGGTCTGCTATGACTCCCGCAAGGTGACACCGGGAGCGTTGTTTGCAGCCATCTCCGGCTTCGCATCGGACGGCAACCGGTTCATCCCCATGGCGATGGAAAAGGGCGCGGCGGTGGTAGTCACGGCGAAAAAGCCGGAGGGGGATGTGCCCTATGTGCTGGTGGAATCCGACCGGCTGGCCCTGGCACTGATCGGAACGAATTACTTTGGTCATCCGGCAAAATCCATGAAGATGATCGGAATCACCGGCACCAATGGAAAAACCTCCAGTACGCTGCTGCTCAAGCAGGTGCTGGAAACCTGCCTTGGTGCCAAGGTGGGGCTCATTGGAACCATGGAGAATCTGATCGGCGACCAGGTGATTCCCACGGAACGCACCACCCCGGAGAGCTTTGAGCTCCAGGCCCTTTTTGCCCAAATGCGTGACGCGGGCTGCACCCATGTGGTGATGGAGGTTTCCAGCCATGCCATCTCCCTGGAGAGAATTGGCGGCATCACCTATGACGTAGCGGCCTTTACCAATCTGACGGAGGATCATCTGGACTTCCACAAGACCATGGATGCCTACTGCGATGCCAAGGCGGAGCTGTTCCGCCGGTGCAATCGGGCGGTGATCAACCGGGATGACCCCTATTCCGGCAGAATTTTGGCGGCGGCAGCCTGCCCGGTGCGAACCACCTCGGCTCGGGAAAAGGCTGATCTGTACGCGCAGGCCATGGAGCTCCATGCGGAGGGGATTTCCTTTACCGCCGTCTCCGGTGAGGAACGGGTGCCGGTGCATCTGGCCATTCCGGGAAAATTCACGGTTTACAATGTGCTCACCGTTTTGGCTGTCGCTATGGAGCTGGGCGTCTCCCTGCCTGCCGCTGCTGCCGCTCTGTCAAAGGTCAAAGGTGTCAAGGGCAGGGTGGAGGTGGTTCCCACCCCTGGGATGCCCTACAGTGTGCTGATTGACTATGCCCACTCTCCCGACGGGCTGGAAAATGTACTCAGCTCTGTCAGAGATTTCTGCAAGGGCAGGCTGATCTCCGTCTTTGGCTGCGGCGGTGACCGGGATCCCATGAAGCGGCCCATTATGGGCAGAATCGGCGTGGAAAACGCGGATTTCGCCATTATTACATCGGATAATCCCAGAACCGAGGAGCCCATGGCCATTATTCGGGACATCCTGGCGGGGATAAACCCCGGCATGGGCGCGTATGTTGTGATAGAAGACCGTCGCAAAGCCATCAGATATGCTATGGACATTGCGAAAAAAGATGATATAATTGTATTGGCAGGAAAGGGCCATGAAACCTACCAGGAAATCTGCGGTGTGAAATACCACCTGGACGAGCGGGAAGAGGTGGCAGCCCACCTGGAAGAATTGAGGAATCGAAAATAATGGGAACGATCACACTCCGTCAGGCCGCAGCCTGGTGCGGCGGCACCGTAGAAGAGAAATATGCGGACATCCCCTTTCGGGGGGCCAATAACGACACCCGGACCCTCCGGTCCGGTCAGCTCTTTGTCGCCCTCCGGGGGGCACGGGACGGCCATGAATTCATTCATGACGCCATGAAAAAGGGGGCTGCCGCCGTGCTGTGCACCCGGATGATGGGGGATTATCCTGCCATCTATGTGTCCGACCCCCGGCTGGCTCTGGGCGAGATCGCCCGGCGGGAGAGAATGCGGATCGGAATGCAGATCGTGGGCATCACCGGCTCCGTGGGCAAAAGCACCACCAAGGAGATGGTGGCCCAGGTGCTGGAAACCACCTTCCGCACCGCCAAAACCCCCGCTAACCACAATAACGACATCGGTATGCCCATGGCCATTCTGGACATGCCGGAGGATACCCAGGTGGCGGTGCTGGAAATGGGCATGAACCATTTCCGGGAAATTGCCTACCTGTCCCGGATCGCCCGGCCGGATCTGGCGGCCATCACCAATATCGGCACCACCCACATGGAGTTTTTGGGCTCTCAGGAGGGCATCCGAAAAGCCAAGATGGAGATTTTGGAGGGCATGGCCCCCGATGCCAGGCTCCTGCTGAACGGAGACGATACCCTGCTCCGCAGCCTGGAGGAGCAGCCGGAGCAGCCCATCCTATATTTCGGCAGCGACGAGCGGTGCAATGTGTATGCCACGGATGTGACCCAGGAAGAGGGCCTGCTCAAGTTCACGGTGCATGACGACGGAGGGGACTCCTTCCCGGTGCAGCTGCACCTGGATGGGCTGCACTACGTTTCCGATGCCCTGGCGGCCATTACCGTTGGCCTTTCCATGGGGGTGGAGCCCGACCGGATTCGGGAAGGACTGGATTCCTTCCGGAATATGTCCGGCCGCCAGGAGGTGCTGCAGATCGGCACGGTGACGGTGATCAAGGACTGCTACAATGCCGGACCCGAGTCCATGGAAGCGGCGCTGAAGGTTCTGGGCACCAAGTCCGGGGGCCGGATCGCCGTTTTGGGGGATATGCTGGAGCTGGGAGCTTGCACCCCGGCGGAGCACTACCGCATTGGCAGAATGGCAGCTCTGAAAAGCGACTATGTATTTGCCTATGGGCCCAATGCCTCCCGGGTGATCAGCGGCTGCCTCACCGGAGGGATGGATGCCCTCCACGCCCAGGCCTTCGCGGAGAAAGAAAAGCTGATTGCCCAGCTGAAGCGGGTGCTGAAGCCGGGGAACTACGTTTTGGTAAAGGGCAGCCGGGGGATGCACATGGAGCAGATCGTGGATGCGCTGCAAAAAAGGGAAAACTGATACACAGGGGGAAGAAACATGACGAGAATACTAATCACAGCCCTGATCGGCTGCGTTCTGTCCGGGGTTTTCGGTTACTTTCTGCTGCCGGTGCTCCGGGCGATGAAGGCCGGAATCAAGCTGCGGAAAATCGGCCCCACCTGGCATAATCAAAAGGCAGGTACCCCCGTGATGGGCGGGCTCATGTTCATTGCGGCGGCGCTGGTGTGCCTGCTGATCAACCTGGGCACCATTAAGGACTATTCTGTGTTCTATGTCTATCTGATGGCCATTGCCTTTGGCGCCATCGGCATGGTGGATGATTTTGCCAAAATCAAGCACGATGAAAATCTTGGCCTGTCCGCCCTGCAGAAGCTGCTGTTTCAGATGGCGGCTGCGGCGCTGTTTGTCTACGCCCTGTATAAGCACGGCAGCCTGAGCACCGGCCTGTACATCCCCTTTGTCAACCATACCATCTCTCTTCATCCTCTGCTTTATGTGGTGTTTACCATGTTTGTGGTGGTGGGCTGCGTGAACTCCGTGAACCTGACCGACGGCATCGATGGGCTGAGCAGCTCTGTGACGCTGCCGGTGATGGTGTTCTTCACGGCGGCGGCCGTTGCCAGAGGCCGGATGGATTTGGCGCTGCTTCCCGGGGCACTCATTGGCGGATTGATTGCCTATCTCTTCTATAACTGGCATCCTGCCAAGGTGTTCATGGGCGACACCGGCTCCCTGTTCTTAGGCGGTGTGGTCTGCGCCATGGCCATTGCCCTGGATATGCCCCTGATTTTGATCCTGGTGGGCTTTGTGTATATCTGCGAAACCCTGTCCGTGATTTTGCAGGTGGGCTATTTCAAGCTGACCCACGGCAAGAGGCTGTTCAAAATGTCTCCTATCCACCATCATTTTGAGATGTGTGGGTGGAAAGAGGAAAAAATTGTTTTAACCTTTGCCGGTGTGTCCGCCCTCATGTGCGTGATTGCCTGGTTCGGCATTTCCGGACTGATTCATTCATGACTCCGGGTTATCCCGGAAAGCGTTGGAAGGAGTTCCCATGGCAGCAGCTTCTCTGCATGCCAAAGAGAACCGCCGCTTCCGTGAAGCGGGGGCAAGAGTGGACGTTCCTTTTCTGATTCTGGTGCTGCTGGCGCTGACCGTGGGGCTCATCATGCTCTACTCCGCCAGCTCCGCCCAGAGTGAATATGATACCGGCTATGTCAGCTCCACCCGGTATCTGCAAAAGCAGGCCATCTGCGCCGGAATCGGCCTGGTGGCCATGGCGGCGTTTAGCCGAATCCCGGCGGAGCTCTGGTTCCAGCTGGCCTGGCCGCTGTATTTTGTCAGCATTCTCCTGCTGCTGGGGGTGCTGGTCATGGGGGAATCGGTGAACGGCGCCCGGCGTTGGATCAACGTGGCGGGCATTCAGTTTCAGCCCTCGGAGCTGGCGAAATTCACCCTGATTCTGCTGTTTGGCAGGCTGACCCGGGAATTCGGCTCCCGGGCAGAGAAATTTCGGTACGGCGTGTTGGGCTTCGGCGTTGCCATGCTGGGCATCCTGATTCCCCTGGCGCTGGAAAAGCACCTGAGCGCCATTATGCTCATGGGCATGGTGGGCGTGGTGATGATGTTTGTGGCCGGCACCAGAGTCAGGTGGCTGCTGGCTGGCGCCGGGGCCGCCGCAGTGTTTGTGGTGGTGTATGTGAGCCTGATGGGCTATGCCGGTGACCGGATCACGGCCTGGCTCCATCCGGAGCGGGATCCGGGGGATACGGGATATCAGATCCTCCAATCCCTCTATGCCATTGGCTCCGGCGGGGTATTTGGCCTTGGATTTGGAAAAAGCAGGCAGAAATATCTCTATCTGCCCTTTCAATATAACGACTATATCTTCGCGGTGATCTGCGAGGAGCTGGGACTGGTGGGGGCGGTGGCCATCATTGTGCTGCTGGCGGCTCTGATTCTCCGGGGCTATTGGATTGCCCTCCACGCCAAGGACCGGTTTTCTACGGTGCTGGCGGCGGGACTCATCACCCTGATTGCCGTGCAGACGGTGCTGAACCTTGGCGTGGTCACCAATTTGCTGCCCTCCACCGGAATCTCCCTGCCGTTCTTCTCCTACGGGGGCACGGCGCTGGCGGTGAATCTGGGGGAGATGGGCATTGTGCTCAGCATCTCCCGCCATCGGGACGAAAGAAAAACACTGGAGGAATGATCCATGAATTTGGTTTTTACCTGCGGCGGAACCGCCGGTCATATCAATCCGGCCCTGGCCGTAGCCAATATGATGCGGGAGCGGGACCCAAACTGCCGCATTCTTTTCATCGGCGCCACAGGTCACATGGAGGAAAAGCTGGTGCCCCAGGCGGGCTATGAACTGAAATGCCTGCCCGGCTCCGGCCTGAGCAGAAAGCTGACTCCCGCCGGTCTGAAGCAAAATGTCAGGGCGGTGAAATGTGTGCTGGACGCGGTAAAGGCGTGCAAGAACATTTTCCGGGAGTTTCAGCCGGATGTGATCATCGGCACCGGCGGCTATGCCAGCTTTCCCGCGCTGTATGCCGGTTCTTCCATGGGGATTCCGGTGTGCGTCCACGAGAGCAACGCCGTTCCCGGAGTGACCACCAAGCTGGCCTCCCGGCTGGCGAACCGGGTGCTGGTCTGCTTTGAAGAGAGCAAGGCCATGTATCCGGACCCCACCAAGGTGGAGGTAGTGGGAATGCCGGTGCGCCGGGAGTTTATCTATGGCGACCGGGAGGCGGCCAGGAAAGCGCTGGGCTTCGGCGACGAGCCGGTGGTGGTCTCCGCCTTTGGCAGCCTTGGGGCGAAAATGATGAATCAGACCATGGCAGAGCTGTTTCGGCTGGAGCAGGAGGAGGGCTTTCCTTTCCGCCACCTCCACGCCACCGGCAGCTTCGGCTGGGAATGGATGCCCGGCCTGGTAAAGGAAAAGAGCGTGGATCTTTCGAAGACCGACCGAATTGAAATGGTGGAGTATTTCTACAATATGCCCACCCTGATGGCGGCGGCGGATGTAATCATTAGCCGGGCGGGCGCATCCACCTGCAATGAAATCGGAGCCGCCGGACTGCCCTGCATCCTCATTCCCTCTCCCAATGTGACCAACAACCATCAGGAGAAGAACGCTCGGCTTTTGGAGGCCAGAAACGGCGCTGTGGTGATGGTGGAAAAGGACTGCACCCCGAAGAAACTCTACGGGGAAATCAAAGCCCTGCTTTCCGACCCGGAGCGCAGGGCGGAAATGGGTAAGAATCTGCGCCGGATGGTGACACTGGACAGCGCAGAGCGGATTTGCGAGATCGTGGAGGAATTGGCAAAATAAGCGTGCCATTCAAAAAACGGTGGAAATCGTTGCGTTGGCTTGGGGCCGCATCCCCGTCTACGCATACGCAGTCCCATTTTTCTGTGACAGGCAGCGGCGCTGTCTTGGAAAAGCATCGAAATAAGCGGGATTTTTGGCCCCGGCTGTGACCGGCGTCAGAGGACCCCAGGAGGAAAGCAATGGATACAAAAGAAAGAAACCGGGAGAAAAAAGCGCCTTCCGGTCAGCGAAGGCAGGCAGCAAGCGCCGCAGGAAAGACGCCCCCCCAACGGCCCAGGGCAAAGCAGCCCCCGGCCCAGGCGGAGGGCAGCTATGAGGTGTATGTCCCGGATGCGGAAAGCCAGCAGGTTCGCTACGGTTCAGAGAACGACGGCGCTCCCGGCGGGACACGAAAAGCGCCTGCCCAGCGAAGAGCTGCCCCCGCAAAAGCATCTTCCAAGGCTCCGGCTCGGAGCAAAGACGCCCAGTACCGGCCCTACCGGCAGGCAAATCAACGAAAGAAAGCCCAAAAAAAGCAGTCTTTCCGGGAGAGCGTTGCCAGGTTCTTTTCCTATCAGAATCCCATCGTCCGGAAATTCTACAAGGAGGATCCGGCGGTTTTCGGTGAGGATGCCAGCGCGGCCCGGCGGGAAAAGCGGGCGGCGGAGGCGGAGAAAAAGCGCAAGCGGGCTCAGCAGCTGAAAACACCGGCGGTGATCTACACCCAGCCCGTGACCTTTAACAGCCGGCGTCTTGCCATCCAGCTGGCCACCATTCTGACCGTGGTGCTGGCCCTGGTTCTGGGCATGTCCGTGTTCTTTAAGGTGGAGGTCATCTCCGTGGTGGGCGCCAATGTGTACAGCGAATGGACCATCCGGGAGCAGTCCGGCATCAACGAGGGAGACAACCTCTTGACCTTTGGCCGCACCAAGGCCTCGGGACAGATCATTGCCAATCTGCCCTATGTAAAAAGTGCCAGGATTGGAATAAAATTGCCGGATACGGTTATTATTGAAATAGAGGAAGAGGCTGTGGTTTATTCCATTCAGGACCAGGATGGTGTCTGGTGGCTGATCAACTCCGACGGCAAGGTGGTGGAGCAGACCAGTGCCCAAAGCGCCAAAACCCACACTCAGGTGCTGGGCGTGACGCTGTATCAGCCCCAGCCCGGTGAGCCCGGCATTGCCACCGAGGAGGCACCCACGGAAACCGATGCGTCCGGCGAGGCGGTGCAGGTGCTGGTGACCGGTGCCCAGCGGCTGAATGCGGCGCTGAAAATTCTTCAGGCCCTGGAGCTCAACGATATCGTCGGTGACGCGGCCAGCGTGGATGTGAGCCAGCTTCAGGATATCATCCTGTGGTATGGCACCCAGTATCAGGTGAACCTGGGCTCCATCAACAACAGCAAATACGATATCGCATACAAAATTACCTATATGAAAAACGCCATTTTGCAGATGAGCGACTACCAGACCGGCGTTTTGGACGTGAGTTTTACCACCTGGCCCGACCAAATCGGCTATACCCCCTTCGGCTGACGGGAATATTTTGCCGAAAAAATGAGATTTTCTATTGACCAATCCGCATTTTCACGCTAGAATAGAGAATCATGGCTGAAAATAGGCGGCGGTTGGCTGCGTTATGGAAATCGATACATAGGAGGAAGTAGATATGTCCGAAAGTTTACAGGAGCGTGTCGTCAAAATCAAGGTGATTGGTGTTGGCGGCGCTGGCAACAATGTAATCAACAGAATGATTGAATCCGGCGTAGACGGTGTGGAGTTCATTGCTGTCAATACCGATAAGCAGGATTTGAATAAATCCATTTGCAAAAACAAGATCCAAATCGGCGAAAAGCTGACCAGTGGCATGGGCGCAGGCTCCAAGCCCGAAATCGGCAAGAAGTCCGCCGAGGAGAGCCGGGCTGCCATCGCCAAGGTTCTGGAGGGCACCGACATGGTGTTCATCACCGCCGGTATGGGCGGCGGCACCGGCACCGGCGCGGCTCCCATTGTGGCGGATCTGGCCCATGAGGCGGGGATCCTCACCGTTGGCGTTGTGACCAAGCCCTTTAAGTTCGAGGGTGCCAACCGGATGCGTCAGGCAGAGCAGGGCATTCAGGATCTGAGCGAAAAGGTGGATTCCCTGATTATCATTCCCAATGACCGGCTGAAATACGTCACCGACCAGAAGATCACCTTTGCCAATGCCTTCGGTATTGCCGATGATGTTCTGAAGCAGGCGGTTACTTCCATCTCCGAGCTGGTGGGCTTCTCCCAGAACGTGATCATTAATCTGGACTTTGCCGATGTTTCCGCCGTTATGAAGTCCGCCGGTCGGGCACATATGGGCGTGGGCACCGCCTCCGGCCGGGAAAAGGCGGAGCAGGCTGCCACCGCTGCCGTTTCCAGCCCCCTGCTGGAGACCTCCATCAACGGCGCGACCGGTGTGCTGATCAATATCACCGGCTCCTCTGAGATGACCCTGGACGATGTGGAGACCGCCGCCGGAATTGTTCAGGAGGCTGCCAACCCGGATGCCAACATCATCTTCGGCGCCACCTGCTCCGATGCTTTCCAGGACGAGATGCGGGTTACCGTCATTGCCACCGGCTTCGATGGCAGCGCCATCAACTACACCACCCGCAAGAGCGCAGCTTCCTCCGCTTCTGCGGCCGACGATATCGATACCCCAGTGGGTGCAGCGGCCAAGCCCACCAAGCCGGTGGACATCGCCGATATCGACGAGATTTTCAACATCTTCAAGCGGAACTGATTCTGACGCCACATCCCGACCCCACCGGGTCGGGATGTTTTTGACATGGAGAAAAAGATGCAAGCTTATCATGCTTTGGCTGCCAGCTACGACCGGCTGACCAACGATGTGGACTACGAGGCCACGGTGAACTTCTATTTTGATATTCTGAACCGGGAGGGGATTCGGCCCCGCAGCGCGGTGGATCTGGCCTGCGGCACAGGCTCTGTGGCGGCACTGCTGGCAAAAAGGGGCATTCCGGTGACGGGAGTGGATCTTTCGGAGGAAATGCTTACGGTGGCCCAGCAGAAAACCCAGATGCTGAGGCCCAGGCCTTTCTTTGTCCGGCAGAACCTGGCTCAGCTCCGGCTGCCCAGGGGTGTGGATTTGGCGGTGTGCGCCCTGGACAGCCTGGATTACATCACAGAGCCGTCACAGTGCGCCCGGGCAATCAGCCGGATTTATCATGTGCTCAATCCCGGCGGCATTTTTATTTTTGATGTGAATACCCCCGAGAAGCTCCGGGCCATGGACGGCCAGATTTTTTTGGACGAGGATGAGGATGTTTACTGCGTCTGGCGGGGGGAGTTTGACGAAGCGGAGAATGTCTGCTCCTATGCCATGGATTTGTTCCAGCGGCAGGGAACGCTGTGGCATCGCTCCTTTGAAGAGCACCGGGAATATGCCTATTCCCAGCAGCAGCTGACTGACTATCTGAAAGCCGCAGGCTTCAGCCATATCCGGGTTTATGGTGACAGGAGCTTTTCACCGCCGGAGGCCGGAAGTCAGCGAATCTATTTCAGCGCAAGGAAAGGAAAACGAAAATGAATGACTATCTTGTACGGGGAATGAGCATGGATGGCTTTGTTAAGGTGGTAGCCATCCGCTCCACGGAGATCGTCCGCCGGGCAGCTCAGATTCATGGCACCACCCCAAATGCCACTGCCGCCTTTGGCCGGGCCCTGACGGCGGCATCCATGATGGGCAATATGCAGAAGGTGGACAACGGCTCCATGACCCTGCAGATTCGCGGCGGCGGTCCCATCGGTACCATCACCGTGGTCTCCGATGCCATCGGCAATGTCCGCGGCTGCGTCACGGAGCCCAGGGTACCCCTGGTGGAAAAATACCCCGGAAAGCTGGATGTGGGTGCTACAGTGGGCACCAACGGAACCTTGACGGTTATCCGGGACCTGCAGATGAAAGAACCCTATATCGGCTCCACAGAGCTCGTCTCCGGGGAGATCGGGGATGATGTGACGGCATACTTTGCCCAGAGTGAACAAACCCCTACTGCCTGCGCTCTGGGCGTCCTGGTGGACCGGGACAGGAGCGTAAAGGTGGCCGGCGGCTACTTGGTTCAGCTGCTCCCCGGCGCACCGGAGGAAACGATCGATAAGGTGGAGCAGGGCATCCAGCGGGCCGGAGCGGTAACTCCCATGCTGGAGCAGGGCCTGACACCGGAGGACATTCTGGGGCAGGTTTTTGGTGACCTGGGCGTTGTGTTCCTGGATACGGTGGAGGTCAGCTATAAATGCTATTGCAGCCGCAGCCGGGTGGAGAGTGCGCTCATCAGCCTGGGGAAAAAGGAACTGACGGAGATCATGGAGGAGGGGAAGTGCTTCCCGGTGGAGTGCCAGTTCTGCGATCAGGTGTATCGCTTCACTCCGGAGGAAATCGGAGAACTGCTGAAAAAAGTTTGATTTATTTCGATAATTGGTGGACAATTGCCGGTTTTTCCTAAAAAATGATTTTTGAAAAAAATTGCAAAAATTGCTTGACAAATCGGGGGTTTCCGTGTATAATGAACCCCGTCGCTGAGGAAAACAACGACGGCAAGAGCGCGGGAGCATAGCTCAGCTGGGAGAGCACATGCCTTACAAGCATGGGGTCACAGGTTCGAGCCCTGTTGTTCCCACCAATTATCTGGCCCGGTGGTGCAGTCGGTTAGCACGCCAGCCTGTCACGCTGGAGGTCGA
>JAXECZ010000025.1:0-3949 GCA_034104845.1 Faecousia sp.
GACAAGTGCTGGCCCGCTTTCCCCGAGCAGTTCGGCTTTGAGCCCTGCTACGTCAACTCCCGCCTGGCCTCCCGGGGCATCCCCGTGGCCTGCGAGGTGGATATCTACGGCGCTGTGTCCGAGTACCTGGGCGCCTGCGTCACCGGCGACGCCGTGACATTGCTGGATATCAACAACTCCGTGCCTCAGTACATCTACGACGAGGACATCAAGGGCAAGTTCGACTACAAGCTGAACGACACCTTCATGGGCTTCCACTGCGGCAACACCCCCAGCTGCAAGATGTGCTCCGACTGCGCTGTGAAGTACCAGCTGATCCAGCACCGTCTGCTGGAGCCCGCCGGATCCGAGCCGGACTTCACCCGTGGCACCCTGGAGGGCGACATTGCCGCCTCCGACATCACCTTCTACCGCCTGCAGTGCGACAGCGAGGGCAACCTCCGCAGCTATGTGGCCGAGGGTGAGATTCTGCCGGTGAAGACCCGCAGCTTTGGCGGCATCGCCGTGTTCGCCATTCCCGAGATGGGAAGATTCTACCGCCATGTGCTGATTCAGAAGCGGTATCCCCACCATGGCGCTGTGGCCTTTGCCCACTGCGGCAAGGCGCTGTTTGAGGTGCTGAAGTACTTCGGCGTCCAGGACATCGCCTACAACCAGCCCAAGAGCCTCCCCTACGCCACCGAGAACCCCTGGGCATAAGAAGATAAGGAGAATTCGCAAATGACTGAAACCGAAATCAAGGCTTTGCAGATCGCTGCCTGCAAGGTGCGGATGGGCGTCATTGAGGGCACCCACGGCGCCAAGGCCGGTCATCCCGGCGGCAGCCTGTCCGCCGCGGATATGTTTACCTACCTGTATTTCAAAGAGCTGAACATCGATCCCAAGGATCCCAAGAACGAGAATCGTGACCGCTTTGTCCTCTCCAAGGGCCACACCGCCCCCGGCCTGTATTCTGTCCTTGCCAACCGGGGCTTCTTCCCGGTGGAGGATCTGCCCACCCTGCGGCACATCGACAGCTACCTCCAGGGCCACCCCAACATGAACACCGTCCCCGGCGTGGACATGTCCACCGGCAGCTTGGGCCAGGGTATCTCCGTGGCCGCCGGTATGGCCCTGGGTGCCAAGCATCAGGGCAAGTCCTACCGCGTCTATACCCTTTTGGGTGACGGCGAGATCCAGGAGGGCCAGGTCTGGGAGGCCTGCATGTTCTCCGCCCACTACAAGCTGGATAACCTGGTCGTGATCGTGGACAACAACGGCCTGCAGATCGACGGCCCCGTGGACAAGGTCATGAGCCCCTACCCCATCGACGAGAAGCTGAAGGCCTTCGGCTTCCATGTGGAGGTCATCGACGGCCACGACTATAACCAGATCGAGGCCGCTTTGAACACCGCCAAGACCGTCAAGGGCCAGCCCACTGCCATTGTGATGAAGACCACCAAGGGCAAGGGCGTCTCCTTTATGGAGGGTCAGGCCTCCTGGCACGGCAAGGCACCCAACGACGAGGAATACGCAATCGCCATGAATGAGCTGAAGGCCGCTCTGGCAGAACTGGAGGGTAACTGATATGGCAGACGTAAAGAAAGTTGCTACCCGGGATGCCTACGGTAAGGCGCTGGCAGCCCTGGGCGCGGAGCATGAGAATCTGGTGGTCCTGGACGCCGACCTGGCCAACGCCACCAAGACCCAGACCTTCCAGAAAGCGTTCCCTGACCGGCACTTCGACTGCGGCATTGCCGAGGCCAACATGATCTGTGTGGCTGCCGGTATGTCCACCACGGGCCTGGTTCCCTTCGCCTCCTCCTTTGCCATGTTCGCCTCCGGACGGGCCTTCGAGCAGGTGCGTAACTCCATCGGCTACCCCCACCTGAATGTGAAGATCGGCGCCACCCACGGCGGTATCTCCGTGGGCGAGGACGGCGCAAGCCATCAGTGCTGCGAGGACTTCGCCCTGATGCGCTCCATTCCCGGCATGACCGTGATCTGCCCCGCTGACGGGGTGGAGGCGGAGGCTGCCGTAAAGGCCGCTTACGAGATGGACGGGCCTGTGTATCTGCGCTTCGGCCGTCTGGCCATTCCCGTCTTCCATGAGGAGGGCTTCCACTTCCAGATCGGCAAGGGCGAGGTGCTGCGCGACGGCACCGATGTGGCCATCATTGCCAACGGCCTGCTGGTGTACGAAGCCATCCAGGCCGGGGAAGCGCTGGCGGAAATGGGCATCAACGCCATGGTCATCAACATGGCCACCGTGAAGCCCCTGGACGAGGAGCTGGTGCTCTCCGCCGCCAAAAAATGCGGCAAGGTCATCACCTGCGAGGAGCATTCCGTCATCGGCGGCCTGGGTGAGGCCGTGTGCAGCCTGCTCAGTGAGAAGCTGCCCACCCCGGTGCGCCGCATCGGTGTCAACGACGAATTCGGCCACTCTGGCCCCGCCGCCGCTCTGCTGAAGCAGTTCGGTCTCAGCGCGGAGCATATTACGGAGGTCGCCAAGGAGTTCTGCGGCAAGTAATCAAACAGCATTTTGGGGATGCCTCATTTGGGGCATCCCCTTTTTTCATTGGCAAATTCCAATTTGGCGTGGAGGCATAAAAATGGGGCTGCCGGAAAGCAGCCCCAAGGGGTATGAAATTGTTATGCCATTGCGGCGGTGATGATGGCCATCTTGTAGACCTCCTCGGCGTTGCAGCCGCGGGACAGGTCGTTGATGGGAGCGGCCAGACCCTGCAGGATGGGGCCATAGCCCTCAAAGCCGCCAAGACGCTGGCAGATCTTGTAGCCGATGTTGCCGGCCTCGATGCAGGGGAAGATGAAGGTGTTGGCGTAGCCGGCCACGGGGGAGCCGGGGAACTTCAGCTGGCCGACCTCGGGAGCCACGGCGGCGTCGAACTGCATCTCGCCGTCGATCATCAGGTCGGGAGCCATCTGCTTGGCGATGATGGTGGCGTCGTGGCTCAGCTTCACGGTGCCGCCCTTGCCGGAGCCGTTGGTGGAGAAGCTCAGCATGGCAACCTTGGGATCAATGCCGAAGACCTTGGCGGTCTTGGCGGACTCAATGGCCACCTCGGCCAGCTTCTGAGCGGCGGAGAGAACCACGTTGCCATCCTTGTCCAGGGTGTCTTCGTAGCTGATGTTGATGGCGCAGTCGCCCATGGCCAGCTTCTCTTCCCCGCGAACCATGATGAAGCAGGAGGAAACCAGATGGGCGCCGGGCTTGGTCTTCACCAGCTGCAGCGCGGGACGTACGGTGTCGGCGGTGGAGTAGGTAGCGCCGCCCAGCAGGCAGTCCACCTTGCCCTGCTTCACCAGCATGGTGCCGAAGTAGTTGCCCTTGCTCAGGGCGGCGCGGCACTCGTCAGCGCTCATCTTGCCCTTCCGCAGAGCCACCATGGTTTCCACCATTTCGTCCATGCCTTCGTAGGTGGCGGGGTCCAGAATTTCCACACCCTCGATGTTGAAGCCGCCCTTGGCAGCAGCCGCCTTCACATCCTCTACGTTGCCAACCAGAACGGGGGTCAGGAAGCCGCCCTCCACCAGCCGGGAAGTGGCCTCCAGAATACGGGCATCGGTACCCTCGGTAAAGACGATCTTCCGGGGATTCTTTTTCAAGGTTTCGATCATTGCGGTAAACATTGGAATCAACCTCCATATATTCGGGCAAAATGCCCATATTTTTACATCTGCATTATAGCTCAGTTTCCCATTGGGCGCAAGTCTTTTTTTCGGCGTTCTGCCGCCTGAAAGCGTCTGCCAAAGCCCTCTTGTGCAGGGCAAAGCTATTGCCCCATCCCCTGTGACGGCTGCCGGAAATCCTTTGTTGAAATTGATGAAATTTCTTTTTATGACAGTGATTTTCCTATTGCTTTTTGTGCGTTATTGCTTTATAATGGAACAAACTATGATGAGGAGCGATTGGCTTGGGCGAACTGTTTGCTGTTGTTTCCGGCAAGGG
>JAXECZ010000098.1:0-18170 GCA_034104845.1 Faecousia sp.
ATTCCGCCGGTAGCCGTCGGCATAGCCAACAGGGATGGTGGCCACCCGGGTGGGCCGGGTGGTGGTGTAGGTGCCGCCGTAGCCGATTTCCCGGCCGGGCTCCAATGTTTTCAGATGGGTAATCCGGCTCTCCCACCGCAGAGCGGGCTGCAGATCCAGAAGACCGGGATCCACCTGGTCACTGGGGTACATTCCGTAGGTCACAATGCCGGAGCGAACCATTTCGTATTCGCAGCCAAAATGCATCAATCCGGCAGAGTTGTCCAGATGCCGCAAGGGGATCGTCACCCCTCGGTCTTTCAGCATCCGGTCAAAGTCAGCAAAACGTTCTGCCTGCTTTTTGGACCGGCTCAAGTCCGCACAGTCGGCGGTGGCAAAGTGACTGAAAAGTCCCTCCGCCTCCACCATGGGCAGAGCGGCGATTTGGGCACAAACGTCCGCCTCTGCTTCCGAAACCTGAAAGCCGATGCGGCTCATGCCGGTGTCCACGGCGAAATGGAAAAAGGCGGTCATCCCCAGCGCCTGGGCCGCCTGGGAGAGGGCCAGGCCGTCCTCATACCGGAAGATGGTGGGGCGAATACCATGGCGAATGGCTTCGGGAAAGGCGGACACGGGGATGGGGCCAAGAATCAGAATGGGCTTTTGGATGCCAGCCTGCCGCAGCTCCAGCGCCTCCAAAATCGAGCTGACGCCGAAGAATGTGCAGCTGTCATCCAGATGTCTGGCAAGCTGAACCGCGCCATGGCCGTAAGCATCGGCCTTGATAATGGCCATCACCGGTGCCTGAACCCGGGCCTTAACGGCTTCGATGTTGTGCCTGATGGCGTCCAGGTCGATGATCAATTTGGTTGAATCAAAAATCAAGGAAAATCATCCTTCTTGGAAGAGTTTCCATTTATTCTATCATATTCCCCCGGAAAAGTAAACAGAATTCATAGGATTTAAGAATTCCAAAAGAAAATACGAACCCCCTTTTCTTTCCCGGCAGGATTTGGTATAGTATGCATAAGCAATACCGATATCCGATTCCTGTGGGGATATGGAAAGAAGGAGATACCATTTATGGAACGACGGGACAATTATGCCATTACTGTCCAGCGGGCAAAGGCGCTGTTTTTGGAATATGACCAGCGGCTTCTTGCCAAAAAGCTGAGGGCGGAAATGGATGGGGAATACTTTTACACCGCTTTCCTTTCGGAGCCCTGCCGCATCCACCGGACAACGGGGGATATCTCTCGGCTGCATCTGGGCTGCTGGCTGGATGCCAATTCTTTTGATGAAGTGCTGACCCTGCTGGATTTGGTCTGCGACAGTAAGGAAAACCGGTATACCACCGGAAAATGGAAAAATATGCAGGATTTCGGTCACGGCTTCCATCAGAGCCTTCTGGAGCAGCGGGATCCCTGGGCGGAGCGCTTCCAGGCCCAGCCGGAAATATTTGCCAGGGCCTGCGAAAGCCTGGGAGGAGAAAGATTTCCCCTGGGGGATGTGGCCTATTCCATCCCGGTGTTCGAGGACTTGCGGCTTTTGATTCAGCTCTGGTTCGGTGACGAGGAGTTCCCCGCCCAGCTGCGGTATCTTTGGGATGAAAATGCTTTGATGTATTTAAAATACGAAACCATGTACTATGCGCTGCCGCTGATTTTGAAGCGGATCAAGGAACAGATGGAATAAAGAAATCCCACGGCCGTGCTGACCGTGGGAATCTGTTATTCCATGATGCTCCCGTCGGGATGGAACAGAGGAAGCTTTTCCAGATAGATGATGTCGGGCCTATCCTGAGCATCACCCTCGGCAAGAATCGCCATCCGGCCGCAGATGATTCCGCCGGCTTTGGTGGCCAGCGCTTCCAGAGCGGCCAGACTCTCGCCGGTGGAAATCACATCGTCCACCAGAAGAATCCGCTTGCCTTTCATCAGAGCGGCGTCGGCACCGTCTAAGTACAGCTTCTGCTCCTTGGCGGTGGTGATGGAGTTGACGCTGACGGAGAAAATATCCCGCATATAGAGCTTGGGGCCTTTCCGGGCCAGAATGTACTTGGCGTCCCCAGACTGGCGGGCCATTTCGTGAGCCAGAGGGATGCCCTTTGCCTCAGCGGTGAGGATGTAGTCGTATTCCGGTGCTTTGGCCAGCAGCTCCCGGGCGCAGGCCACGGTGAGCTCCTGGTCACCGAAGATCACAAAACCGGCAATGGACAGGGAATCGTTCACAGGACAGATGGGAAGATCCCGCTCCAGCCCGGCGACGTTCATATGATAGAACATGGGAAAGACTCCTTTTTCTATATAGTATAGAAATATTATACGATTTTGCCGGAAAATGTCAACCTTTCTGTTGGTTTGTAGTGGGAATCACGCCGCGGCTGGATACGGCGTTGGGCTCGATCTCCCCGGCGGCGGTAAGGGCCATTTTGGTGAAGATGGGGCCGACCAATTCATAAATCAGCACGGAGAACAGGGTGATGTTGCGGATGATGGCGCCCTCGGCACCAAACTGGGCGGCTACGGTCACGCTCATGCCCAGCGCCACACCGGCCTGGGGCAGCAGGGTGATGCCCAGGTACTTGCAGATTTTGTGGTCGCAGTGGACGGCTTTGGCACTGTAGTGGGCGCCCAGAATCTTTCCGGCGGAGCGAGCGATGATGTAAACAATGCCGATGCCCACCACGGCCAGGCTCTGGAACACCCGCAGATCCAGCTCCGCGCCGCTGAGCACGAAAAAGAGTACAAACACCGGGGCAGTCCAGCGATCGGTGCGGTACATGATTTCCTCGGAGAAATCACAGACGTTGCAGAAGATGGTGCCGCACATCATGCACACCAGCAGGGGAGAGAAGCCAACCTCCACGCTGCCCAGGCTGAATTCCAGCTTGCTCAGGGCGGTGCACAGGAACACGAAGCAAACCGTCAGGCTCAGACGCTTGGACCGGGAGTGGAAGAAACGCTCCATGTAGCTGAACAGCCAGCCCATACCGGCACCCAGAGCCAGGGAGCACACGATCTCCACCAGGGGATTTACCAGCACGGAGACCATGCTGATGGAACCGCTGTTCAGCGCCTTGGCAATGCCGGTGGACACGGCAAACACTATCAATCCCACGGCGTCATCCAATGCCACAATGGGCAGCAGAATGGAGGTCAGAGGCCCCTTGGCCTTGTACTGGTTGATAACCATGATGGTGGCGGCAGGGGCGGTGGCGGTGGCGATGGCACCCAGAATCAGACAGGTGGAAACCGGCAGCACCCCGCTGCCCACGATGAGATGGAGCAGAAACAGACCCACATCCACAAATACCGTGGCGGTGAGGGCCTGGAAGATGGCAATGATCGTCGCCTGACGGCCAATGTGCTTCAAATCCTCCAGCCGGAACTCGTTGCCAATGGAGAACGCGATGAAGCCCAGGGCCACGTCGCAGATCAGTCCCATTTCCTCCACAAATTCAAAGGAATCAAAGCCCAGTCCAGGGACATGGAAAGCGCCCAGCGCCAGAGGGCCTACCAGCAGACCTGCAATCAGGTAGCTGGTGACATCGGGGAGATTGAACCGTTTGGTAAGCCGGGTGAGCAGGAGTCCGGCCAGCATAGCAAGACCGATGGCAAGCAGATGTTCCATACAAAATTCCTCGTTTTCTTTCAATTTTCCCGGAGACGGATTATTCTCCGGCTCAAACCGGAATCATTATAGCATTTTTTTGCCTGGATGCAACAAGAGATTCCCACAAGAATTCATTTGGTTTTTATGGGAAAATTGTGGCTTTTTATTGCTTCCCCATTGCAGCCCTGCTATAATAAAGGGAAACCAAAAAAGGAGTGTTCTCTATGATCGATCAACACCTTGAAGCTTGGCTGAGAAACGTTCTTCCGGGGGCGCTCCAGAGGATCGTCAGTGTGGCGCTGATTTTGGCGGTGGGACTTCTGGTCATCAAAGTGGCGGCGAATCTGGTACGCAAGGCGCTGCTTCGTTCCAAGCTGGAAAAGGCGGCCCACAGCATGATTATCGGCGTGGTGCGGGTGCTGCTCTATGTGCTGCTGCTGATCAATGTAGCCTCCGCCCTGGGCATCGACATCACCGGCGTGGTGGCCCTGGCCAGTGTGCTGACCCTGGCGATCTCTCTGGCGCTGCAGAATATGCTGGCCAATGTGATGGGGGGCTTCACCATCCTCACCACCCATCCTTTTCATTCCGGTGACTATGTGGACATCGGCGGTCAATCCGGTACCGTGGAGGAAATCAGCATGACCTATACCCGGCTGGCCACGCCGGATAACAAAATCGTGTCCATTCCCAACAATACCGTGGTGGGCTCCCAGATCACCAACTACTCCGTGGCGGGAACCCGCCGGGTGGATGTGGAGGTTTCCGCCTCCTATGATATGGCGGCCCAGGATGTGATCGACGCGCTGCTTCAGGCGGGGGATGTGGAAAAGGTATTGAAGGACCCTGCACCCTTTGCGGCGGTTTCCGCTTATGGAGAAAGCGCCATCAGCTATACCTTGCGCCTGTGGGTGAAAAGCCAGGATTATTGGGATGTGTTCTACCAGGTGAACAAGCGGATCCAGCAGGTCTTTGCCGAGAATCACATCGAAATGTCCTATCCCCATTTGAATGTGCATTTGGATCGGTAGAATTTTTTCCGGCAGATCGTCACATTCCAATTTTTGCATTCAAGAAATTGTATATTCCATCGCAGGTGGGGCAAACTGCTCCTGGACAGAAAAAAAGAATTCATGCCGAACGTGACGACGAAGAGCATCCATTCTTACATTTTCTGTCAAGGGTGTCACCGGATGTACAACGGCGTGATGCGAAACAGGCGGAAAGGAACCACCGCCAAATAAAAACCGGGGCTTCGGCTCCGGTTTTTAGTTTAGGAAAGGAAACGGAAACACAATATCCTGTGGTGTTCCAAAAACTTCCCGGGAAAATTGATGAAATTCCTCCCCATTGGGAAGTTGTCGAATGGAGGAAACTGTGCTATAATAGGCGACAATGGATAGCTTCGGTTTCTCACCGAAAAAACGATATGTGAGGATAGAGACAATGACAGCGGAAGCGGTTACAATCGACGAGAGCAGCGTGCGGAAGCTGCTGGGGGCGGCCAATCCCGATGCGGCGCTTTTGTACATATTCATTTCCAGCGGCAACCAGCCCGAGGCGGCGGAGGAGGCACTGCGGCTCAGCCCCTCAAGGCTTTCCGTGGCTGTGGCTACCCTGCGGCAGCTGGGGCTATGGCCGGAGGAACGGAAAAGCATCATCCAGCCTGGGGAGCGGCCTGCCTATTCCGAGGCGGACGTGGTGGATGCCATGGAACGGGAGGAATCCTTCCGGGGGCTCTACCAGGAGATTCAGCGGATGCTGGGCCGGAACCTGAACACCGAGGAGCTGAAAATCATCCTGGGCTTTACCCGGTATTTGGGGCTCAGCGCGGATGTGATTCAGCTGCTGGTGAGCTTCTGCTGCGGCAGGGCCCGTCAGCGGGGGATCAACCGGCGGCCAAGCCTGCGATCTATTGAAAAAGAGGCCTACCTCTGGGCGGAAAACGGTATCGACACCCTGGAAGAGGCTTCCGCCTATATTCAAAATCAGAATTACCGCAATTCCCGGCTCCACCGGCTCATGGAGATTTTGCAGATTCGGGGGCGGTTCCTCACCCAGGCAGAGGAAAAATACGCCCAGAGCTGGCTGGATCAGGGCTTTGAGGATGAGGTTATCTCCATGGCCTATGAGCGCACCTGCCTGAACACCGGCGGGTTGAACTGGGCCTATATGAACAAAATCCTCCAGCGCTGGGCCAGGGAAGGGCTGACCACGGTGGAGGCAGTCCGTCAGGGAGATGCCAAGCAGCCTCCCAAGGGGGCCTCTGGACAGTTGGGGCAGGCGGAGCTGGAAGCAATTCAACGTGTACTTCGGGAGGGATGACCTATGGCATACAGCAGCGAGGTGGTTCGGCGGGCGAGAAACCGGCTGGCCCAGGCAAAGGAAGATCGGGAGTCCGAAAACCGGCAGCATCTGGCGGAGGCCTATGCCAAGGTGCCCAGAATCCGGGAAATTGACATGCTCCTGCGGCGGACTATGGCCCAGGCGGCCCAGGCAGCCTTTTTGGAGGGCAGCGACGGCCGGGAGCAGCTGGAGCAGGCAAGGCAGCAGAACCTGGAGCTGCAGCAGGAGCGGGCCCTGCTGCTCTTTGAGAATTTTGAAGACGGCTTCCTGGATGAAACGCCCATCTGCGAGATCTGCGGCGGCTCCGGCTATATTGGCGCTTCCATGTGCGAATGCCTGACGGAGCTCTGCCGCCAGGAGCAGAAGAAAGAGGTGGCCATCCTCGCCGGCGGCAAAGAGAGCTTTTCCCAGTTTCGGCTGGATTACTATTCCGACTATACCGATTCCAAGTACGGAGCCAGTCCCCGAACCATTATGGAACGGAATTTCCAGAATTGCCGCCGCTATGCCTCCGGCTTTACCACAAACTCCGGAAACCTCCTGTTTGTGGGCGGTACCGGCCTGGGCAAAACCTTTCTCTCCGCCTGCATTGCCCGAGCGGTGGCGGATCGGGGCTACAGCGTGGTGTACGAAACCGCCGGACACCTGTTTTCCAATTTGGAACAGGCAAAGTTCGGCGGCGGCGAGGAAGCCCGGAAAGAAGTTCAGAAATACAATGCGTGTGATCTGCTGATTTTGGACGACCTGGGTACGGAGATGCCGGGGCAGTTTGTCACCGCCGCTCTTTACGGACTGCTGAATGACCGTATTTTGTACAACAAGCCCATGGTGATCTCCACCAATTTGAACGTGGATGAGATTTCCCGCCGGTATTCCCCCCAGATTGCTTCCCGGCTCCATGGCAGCTTCAGCCGGCTGACCTTTGTGGGGGAGGACATCCGGGTGATGAAGAATCGAGGCTGATTATGACCGGAATCCTGTTTGACCTGGACGGCACTTTGCTGGATACCCTGGATGACCTGACTGATGGGGTAAACTATGTGCTTTCCCAGTTTGGCTATCCCCGGCGCAGCCGGGAGGAGGTCTGCCGCTTCGTGGGCAATGGGGCGGCGGTGCTGATGCAGCGGGCTGTTCCTCAGGGAATGGATTGGCAAAAGCCCTTGGAGGCGTTCCAGAGCTACTATCGGGATCACTGCCAGATCAAAACCGCTCCCTATCCCGGAATTCCGGAGGCACTGAAGGAGCTAGCCGCCCGTTATCCTCTGGCCATCATCTCCAACAAGCCGGACAAGGCGGTGAAAAAGCTCTGCGCGCAGTATTTCCCGGGGATATTCGCCCTGGGGGAGTCGGAAATCTGCCCCCGGAAGCCGTCGCCGGATATGGTACTGCTGGGAATGCGGCAAATCGGTGCCGACCGCTGCATCTATGTGGGCGACAGTGAGGTGGATGTGCTCACCGCAAAAAATGCGGGGGTCAGCTGCCTCAGCGTGCTCTGGGGCTTTCGGGAGGAAGCGGAGATTCGCGCCGCGGGAGGCAGCCATTTCTGCCGCGATCCCCGTGGGCTGGTAACCGATCTGGAAAAAATAATGAAAGAAATGGAATAGATATGGCCAATGAATTTTATGCCCTTTTGGGGCGGATGCGCTACATCACCCGCTGGGGCCTGATGCGAAATACCTTTTCCGAGAATATTCAGGAGCACAGTCATCAGGTGGCGGTGCTGGCCCATGCCTTAGCGCTGATCCGTAGGGACATTCTCCACCTGCCCACCCCGGAGCCGGACCGGTGCGCCGTGGCGGCACTGTACCACGATGCCTCGGAGATCCTCACCGGCGACCTGCCCACCCCCATCAAATATTACAATCCGGAGATCAAGGACGCCTACAAGCAGGTGGAGCGGATTGCCGGAAACCGGCTGCTGGACATGCTGCCCCCGGCGCTTCGCGGCAGCTATGAGCGGCTGGTTTTGGAGGACGACAAGGAGCTGGAGCCCTTTGTCAAGGGGGCGGATAAGCTCTCCGCCTACATCAAATGCGTGGAGGAGCAGAAGGCGGGCAACACCGAATTCGACTCTGCCGCCGAATTGACCATGCAGACCCTGAAGGCCATGGGGCGGGAGGAAATGGATTGGTTCATTCAGAACTGCCTCCCCGCCTTTAGCCTGAATCTGGATCAATTGTAAATACCATGCCTCCGGCACCCCAATTAGGATGCCGGAGGCATTTTTTGTGTTATTTGTGCTGCCCGTAGTAGGCGTTAGGGCCGTGCTTTCTCATGTAGTGCTTGTTCTGCATTCTCTGGGGGGCGGGAGCGGCATTGGGGTTGATCATTTTGGTGAACAGGCCCATTTTGGCGCACTCTTCCAAAACGACGCTGTGGTAGACCGCCTGGGCCGGATCCTTGCCCCAGGTAAAGGGACCGTGACTGAAGCACAGCACAGCGGCAACGGCCATGGGGTCCAGTCCTCTCTCTCTAAAGGTTTCCACAATGGTGATGCCGGTGTTCTTCTCGTAGTCCTCGTCCAGCTCCTCCTGGGTCAGATGCCGGGCACAGGGAATGCTGCCGTAGAAATAGTCCGCGTGGGTGGTTCCGTAGCAGGGCAGATCCTCACCGGCCTGGGCCCAGGCCACGGCATAGGGACTGTGGGTGTGGACAATGCCGCCCACCTGGGGGAAGGCGTTGTAGAGCACCAGATGGGTTTTGGTGTCGGAGGAGGGGTTCATGTCGCCCTCCACCTTGTTGCCCTGCAAGTCCATGACTACCATGTCGCTGGGCTTTAATTCGTCATATTCCACTCCGCTGGGCTTGATGACGAACAGGCCCTTTTCCCGGTCAATGCCGGAGACATTGCCCCAGGTATAGGTGACCAGGCCCCGCTTGGGCAGCTCCATATTGGCAAGATATACTTTTTCTTTCAGCGCCTCCAGCATCTTACAATCCCTCCACTGCCGCTTTTTCCATGGGGAATGCGCTCTTGTAGCGATCCAGGAAACGGTTAAATCCATCAATATCCGCCTGCTCCGCCATCAAGGTGGTGGAGGCGGCGCCGGAGAATACTTTGCTGTCTAGGTAGTCGGCAAGGGATTCGCCCCGGTCTTTGCGGAGCATGTAGGCAGCCAGCAGGGCCATGCCGTAGGGGCCACCCTCACCGGCGGTCTCCATGCAGCTCACGGGAGCGCCGATGGCGGCGGAGAGCATGGTCTGTCCCACTACAGGGGTTTTGAAGAAGCCGCCGTGCCCATAGAGCTTATCCACCTGCACGTTCTCCTCCCGGGTAAGAATGTCCAGGCCGATTTTCAGGGTGGCAAGGGCGGAGAGAATGTGGGTCCGCATGAAGTTTGCCAGGTTGAAATTGGCGTCGGGGGTACGGGCAAAGACGGGACGGCCCTGATCCAGGTCGGTGACGCCCTCGCCGGAGAAGTAGTTGTAGCTCAACAGGCCGCCGCAGTCCGGGTCTGCTTCCAGGGCCTTGCGGAACAGCATGGTAAAGAGCTGCCCCTTGTCCTGGGGAGCGCCGATGAAGGCGGCGAACTCAGACAGCAGATTCACCCAGGCGTTGATGTCGGAGGTGCAGTTGTTGCAGTGAACCATGGCCACGGGAGCACCGGCGGGGGTGGTGACCATGTCGATCTCCCGGTGGACGCCCAGGGGATGATCGGTGACCAGCATGGCAAAGTCGGAGGTGCCTGCGGACACGTTGCCGGTGCGTTCCCGGACGGAGTTGGTGGCGGCCATGCCTGTGCCCGCGTCGCCCTCGCAGGGGGCCACGGGAATGCCAGGAATCAGATCACCGGTGGGATCCAGGAATTTTGCACCGCTCTCGGTGAGCCCACCGCCGCTTTCACCGGCACAGAGCACCTGGGGGAGGATCTCCCGCAGCTTCCAGCTCTGGCCGCTGATGGCATCAAATTTCTCCACCATGGTCTGATTGTAGTCCAGCTTGGCGGAATCAATGGGGAACATGCCGGAGGCTTCGCCGATGCCCATCACCTTTTTGCCGGTGAGCAGATAGTGGATGTATCCGGCCAGGGTGGTGAGGAAGGCGATGCTGCCCACATGATCTTCCTTGTTCAGAATGGCCTGGTACAGGTGGGCAATGCTCCAGCGCTGGGGAATGTTGAACCCCAGCTGGGCGGACAGCTTCTCTGCCGCCTCGCCGGTGATGGTGTTTCTCCAGGTACGGAATTCCGCCAGCTGCCTGCCGTCCTTGTCAAAGGGCAGATAGCCGTGCATCATGGCGGAAACGCCGATGGCGCCTACCTCCGTGAGGGTGGTGCCGAACTTTTCCCGTACATCCTTTTTCAAATTGGCATAGCAGTCCTGAATGCCGGTGGTGACGGCCTCCATGGAGTAGGTCCAGATGCCGTTCACCAGCTGATTTTCCCACTCATGGGAACCGGAGGCGATGGGAATGTGGTTTTCGTCGATCAAAACGGCCTTGATCCGGGTGGAGCCCAGCTCAATGCCCAGCGCGGTGGTTTTGAAATCCATATGCATTCTCCTTTGATGAAGTGATTGGAAACAGGAAAACTGGAATTTGAAAAAGATATAAGATACGAGATATAAGATATAAGATATTTAATCAGAAATCCAGATAATATTTTTGTAATTGGTACAATAGCAACCAAACATGGGTGGTTTTGTTGATTTATTTACGATGCTTTGAAATTATCTCATATCTCATATCTTATATCTCTGCAAATTCTTATTTCCCTGTTTCCGATTGCGCCCAATTGACGGATACAATTCTACCATGTTATTCCTCGAATTGCAATCGCCTTGTGGAAAATAGTGAAATAATCAAAAATGTTTCGTAAGATTTTGTGCTTTTTTCTGGATGCAAAAAATGAGCTGCTTCCGCTTTCGCAGAAACAGCCCAAGACTTATTTCAGGAATCCGTTAACGATCTGCTCTTCCGCTTCCTGCTCCGTCAGCCCCAGAGTCATCAGCTTGATGATCTGTTCTCCGGCGATCTTGCCGATGGCGGCCTCATGAATCAGGGCGGCGTCGATGTTGTTGGCCTCCAGCTGGGGCACCGCCAGGATCCGGGCGTCGTCCATGATGATGGCGTCGCACTCGGTGTGACCGGTGCAGGCGGCGTTGCCGGTGATCCGGGAGTCAAATTTCTGATAGGATTGGTCCTTGGCCACGCTGCGGGATACCACATCCGCCCTGGCTCCGTCGCCGTTCAGGTCGGTGGTATAGATGCTCTCGGCCCGCTGGCTGCCGTGGGTCATCAGCCGCTCCCGTACCACCAGGGAAGCTCCCGCTGCCAGGGTGGCCCGGGTGGTACGGACGGTGGAATCCACGCCCTTGATCTGCACCATCTCCATTTCCATGGAGCTTCCTTCCTCCATGGTCACCTCCGTCACCGGGTTCAGGATGCGCTTGCCGGTGCCGTCCCCTTCGCCGTAGTGCTTCTCTACATATTTGATTTTGGCGTTCTTTCCCACAAAGAAACGGTGTACGCCGTCGTGCTCCGAATCCTGAACACCGCAGTTGTGGATGCCGCAGCCGGCGATGATCACCACATCGGAATCCTCGCCAATGTAGAAATCGTTGTAAACGGTCTCTTTCAGGCCGCTTTCCGAGAGCACCACGGGGATGTGAACGCTTTCCTTTTTGGTGCCGGGCTTGATGTGAATGTCAATGCCGCTGCCGTCGGGCTTGGATACGATGTCGATGTTGGCCGTGGTGTGTCTGCCCGCCAGGGCACTGTTGGAGCGGATGTTGTATGCCCCCTCGGGGACGGTGTGCAGGTCGGCAATTTCCTCTAACAGCCGCATCTGAATTTCATCCAATGCCATGGTTACAGTCCCCCCTCTTCGATTTTGGAGCAGCTCCGGGCCACATCGGCACTACGCATCAGCTCGGGCATGATTTCTTCCTTGCTGCCCCGGCTGCGGATGCCGCCCTGATCCAGCACCACGATTTCGTCGGCAATGTCCAGAATCCGCTCCTGGTGGGAGATGATGAGGATGGAGCCGTGGATGGTGTCTCGCATATGGCGGAAAACCTTGATGAGGCTCTGGAAGCTCCATAGGTCGATGCCCGCCTCCGGCTCGTCGAAGATGGACAGCCGGGTACCCCTGGCCAGCACCGTGGCGATTTCAATTCGCTTTAATTCGCCGCCGGAGAGAGAGGCGTTCACCTCTCGATTTACATAATCCTTGGCGCACAGCCCTACTTCGGAAAGATAGTTGCAGGCCTCTCCCACGCTCAGCCGCTTCTTGGCGGCCAGCCGAAGCAGATCCAGCACGGTGATGCCCTTGAAACGCACGGGCTGCTGGAGGGCGAAGCTGATGCCCATATTGGCCCGGTCGGTGATGGAGCAGCCCGTAATGTCCTTGCCGTCGAAGAGGATCTGGCCGCCGGTGGGGGCTTCGATACCGGCAATGAGCTTGGCCAGGGTAGATTTGCCGCTGCCGTTGGGGCCGGTGATCACCACGAATTTGCCCTCGTCCACATCCAGGTTCAAATCCTTGATGATCTGCTTCTGTCCCTTGTCGTCGGTGACATCGAAAGACAGATTTTTGATTTCTAGCATATGGTTTTTCCTCCAAATTGAAGAATCGCTTTTCAGTAGGGTATTGTACACCATTTTCCCAGGAGATTCAACAGGAATTCCCAAATTTCCCCGGAATCTTTTCCGTCAGCGTTTTGAACAGCGAAATTGGAATTTGGCGAAATCCCCGCAAACGCGGTTGCATGACGGGAAATCTTGTGATAATATAAACAAAACGCAGGAAGGATGTTGACCATGAACGAATTGGAAATCATTCGCCACAGCCGAATCCCTGGCATGACTGTGTTTTTCAATACCGTGGACTACCGCACTCCTCATTTCCACCCGGAGTGGGAGCTGATCTGGCTGTTGGACAACCCCATGACAGTCAGCGGCGGCGGTGGGAACTTTCAGGCGGAAAAGGGAGATTTGCTCCTGTTTCAGCCCAGTGAGCCCCATGAGCTTCATAAGGTGGAGGAGAACTGCACCTTTTTGTGCCTGCAGGTTTCTCCGGAGCTGCTGCGGCTGGAAAATGATCTGGTGGTGGAGCCCATATTGCTGAATCCCTTTTTGGGAGAGCAGGCGGGGGCTCTGCGGGGGACGCTGCTGGAGGTGGCCCAGGCCTATCTGAACCAGGAGCGATTCAGCAACCTTTTCTGCGTGGGTCAGACCTGCCTGATGTTCCATCAAATCCTGAACGCGGTTCCTGTGCGGGCTATTACCCGGGAGGAACGAATCAGCCAGGAAAAGCGAAATAAGCGGCTGACCTCCCTGATTCGTTTCGTGGATGAGAATTATATGCACAAAATCCGCCTGTCGGATTTTGCAGAGGCGGAGGGCTTTTCCATGAGCTATCTGTCCCATTTTATCAAAAGCACCTTGAATCAGAGCTTCCAGGAATATGTGAATTCCGTCCGGGTCAACTGCGCCTGCAAGCTGATCTCCGGAGGAGAGGAGAAGCTCACCGCCGTGTGTATAGCCTCCGGATTCTCCGATTACCGCTATTTTTCCTCTGCCTTCAAAAGGCAGTTCGGCATGACGCCGGAGCAATATAAGCTTTCCCTGAAAAAACCGGAAAATGCAGTGATTCACCACAGCATTCATTCTCTGGAGCGGTTTTATACCGATGAGCAGAGCTGGGCCATCCTTGCGGAGCTCCGCCGGCAGCAGAATAATTGCACAATTCCGGCGACCGGAAAATAGTCGAATCGCTGAAAAAACGGGAAAAGCAAATTTGTATAATAAAAACCCACAGGAGGCTCTTGCGCCCAGGGGCTTCCTGTATTAAACTGAAAGCATAAAAAACATTCCCCAGGCGAAAAAAGTCCGGGGAATAAAACATGAGGAGGCAATTTCCATGCAATTTTTTATTGGTATCGACCTGGGAACTTCCGCTGTCAAGCTGCTGCTGGTGGATGGCGCGGGTAAGATTTGCGCCACGGTTTCCCGGGATTATCCCCTGATGTTCCCCCATCCCGGCTGGTCCGAGCAGAACCCCGAGGATTGGTGGGCAGCCGTGCAGGACGGGCTGAAAGAACTCACCGCCGGAATTGATGTGAACGATGTGGCGGGCATCGGCTGCGGCGGTCAGATGCACGGCCTGGTCATTCTGGACGAAAACGACAATGTGATCCGTCCGGCCATTCTGTGGAACGACGGCAGAACCTACAAGGAAGTGGAGTATCTCAACGGCACCATCGGCAAGCAGAAGCTGTCCGCCCTCACTGCCAACATCGCCTTTGCCGGATTCACCGCCCCGAAGCTTTTGTGGGTGCAGAAGAACGAGCCTGAGAATTTCAAGAGAATCGCCAAGATCATGCTGCCCAAGGACTTTATCAACTACAAGCTCACCGGTGTCCATGCCTGCGATTATTCCGATGCCTCCGGTATGCTGCTGCTGGATGTGGAGCACAAGTGCTGGTCCAAGGAGATGCTCAGCATCTGCGGCGTTTCCGAAAGCCAGATGCCCAAGCTCTTTGAAAGCTATGAGGTTATCGGCAATGTCACTGCTGACATCGGTCTGCCCAAGACCGCTAAGGTGGTGGGCGGCGCAGGTGACAATGCCGCCGCAGCCGTAGGCACCGGCACCGTGGGCGACGGCGCCTGCAACATCAGCCTGGGCACCTCCGGTACTGTGTTCATCTCCTCTGAGAAATTCGGCGTAGATTCCACCAATGGCCTGCATGCCTTTGCCCATGCCGACGGCCGGTTCCACCTGATGGGCTGCATGCTCTCCGCTGCCAGCTGCAACAAGTGGCTGTGCGATGAAATTCTGAAAACCAAGGACTACCCCGCCGAGCAGAAGGATATCACCGATGAAAAGCTGGGAGCCAACCGGGTCTATTTCCTGCCCTATCTGATGGGCGAACGCAGCCCCATCAACGACACCAACGCCCGGGCTACCTTTATGGGTATGACCATGGACTCCACCCGGTCCGACATGGTTCAGGCCGTGCTGGAGGGTGTGGCCTTTGCCATCCGGGATTCCTTCGAGGTGGCCAAGTCCCTGGGCATCCACATTGAGCGCTCCAAGATCTGCGGCGGCGGTGCCAAGAGCCCCCTGTGGCGGAAGATCTTTGCCAACGTGCTGAATCTGCCTCTGGATATCCCCCAGACCGAGGAAGGCCCCGGCTACGGCGGCGCTATGCTGGCCATGGTGGGCTGCGGCCTGTTTGACAGCGTGAAGGCCTGCGCCGATGCCCTGGTCACCGTGCGGGAGACCGTTCAGCCCGATCCTGAAATCGCCGCCCGGTATGAAAAGCGCTATCAGTACTTCAAGCAGATTTATCCCACGCTGAAAGGCCTCTTTGCCCAGCTTCAGGAGCAGTAAATCCTTTTTTTCATAACAAATCCCGCCCGTTTGGGCGGGATTTGTTTGATGTGGAAAATGTCAGAGGAGGGGTGAACGGCAATCAGCCCACATTCTGGGTGCTGGCGGTGTCGGAAGAGGACGGGGTGGCCTGACTGGCACCGTCGGGCTGCTTTCCATCGCCTTGAAAGTCACCCTCCGGGCGGCCCGATCCCTTTCCCGGGAATTGGCCGTCCTGGGGAAATTCACCGCCGAACTGACCCCGGCCGCCGCCCATCTTGCCCCGACCCATGCCGAAGCCTCCTCCGTTTTCGGAGCCGTCGTTGGTGGTGACATCCGCACCATTGTTGGTGATGCCGGATTCACTGTCCAGAGCGGTGTTGCCGCTGCCATTGCAGGTCAGGTTCAGCTTGCCGCCGTTTAAAACGATGGTGCCGTTGGAATCGATGCAGTCCCCGCCGGAGACAACGGTCGTTTCCCCGCTGTTGATGGTGATCACCGCGCCGGTGTCCATGCCCGGGCCAAATTGATTGCCCGTTTCCTCGCCGGTGGCATTGATGCCGTCGTCATTGGAGGTGATGGAAATGCTTCCACCGTCAACGGTCACATTTTTTCCCTCAATGCCCTCGTAGCAGTAGGGAAGCGCAATTTTCCCGCCGCCAATGAGCACATGATTTATAGTATATTTTAATCTCATCGTTTATCATTCCCAGAAGCAGAAAGGGGGATTTTATCATGAGAATTTTGCTTGCGGAGGACGAGCGGTCTCTTTCCAGGGCAGTGGTAGCCCTGCTGGAGCGGAATAACTATGCCGTGGATGCGGTGTTCGATGGGGTGGAGGCCCTGGAATACCTGGCCGCCGGGAACTATGACGGGCTGATACTGGATCTGATGATGCCCCGGCTGGATGGAGTGAGTGTGCTCAAGCGGATACGGGCCGAGGGGAATCCCATCCCCGTTTTGATACTCACCGCCAAATCGGAGATCGACGACAAGGTAGCTGGCCTGGATGCCGGTGCCAATGACTACCTCACCAAGCCCTTTTCCACACGGGAACTGCTTGCCCGGCTCCGGGCCATTACCAGGAGCCAGATGAGCCAGGTCAGCAGCAGGCTGAGCTTTGGCAATGTGACCTTGGATCAAACCAGCTTTGAGCTCAGCACCCCCGGCGGCAGCTTCCGGCTGGCCAACAAGGAGTATCAGATGATGGAGCTTTTGATGTGCAACCCGGGCCAGACCATCTCCACCGAGCGGTTTCTGGAAAAAATCTGGGGTTATGACACTGAGGCGGAGATGAATGTGGTTTGGGTGTACATCTCCTATCTGCGGAAGAAGCTCACGGCACTGAATGCAAATGTGCAGATTCGGGCCTCCCGGAATGTTGGCTATCGCCTGGAGGTGACGGCGTGATTCAATCTCTGCGGAAAAAATTCATCGGGGCCACCATGCTGTCGCTGCTTCTGGTGCTGCTGGTGATTTTGGGGGCGGTAAATCTGGTAAGCTTCCGCAAAACTGTGTCGGATGCTGACCAGATCCTGAGGCTGCTTTCCGACAACCAGGGCGCTTTTCCCAAGCAGATGGATCCGCCCATGGAGGGGGGGTCGAATAATCCGCGGGAGCAGCGGAATAACCGCCCTATGGGCAGAGCGGCCTTTTCTCCGGAAACGCCCTATGAATCCCGGTTTTTCTGGGTGACAGTGGACAAAACCGGCAGCACCGTCTCTGCAGATATGGCAAACATTGCCGCTGTGGATGCCCAGACAGCAGAGCAGTATGCCAGGACGGTGCTTTCCGGTGGAAAAGATACCGGCTTTTTGGGGCATTACCGCTATCTGGTGTCGGAACAGGACAATGGCATCCGCATCATCTTCCTGGACTGCGGCAGAAGCCTGGGGGGTCTCCAAACCACCTTGCTTGCCAGCCTGGGGGTGGCGGCGGCAGCGCTGGGCGGCGTGTTTGTGCTGCTGCTGTTTTTGTCCGGCCGGATCGTTAAGCCGATGGCCGAAAGCTATGAGAAGCAGCGGCAGTTTATCACCGACGCGGGACACGAAATCAAAACCCCTCTGACCATCATCGGGGCGGACGTGGATTTGCTGGAGCTGGAGCTGGGGGAGAATGAGTGGCTCACGGATGTGCGCCGCCAGACCCAGCGGCTGACGGACCTGACCAGAGATTTGATCTACCTGTCTCGGATGGATGAGGAAAAGCCGGCGGTGCAGTTCGTGGAATTTCCTCTGTCCGATGTGGTGGAGGAAACGGCCCAGTCCTTCCTGGCCCTGGCCCGGCAGCAGGACAGAACCATAAAGCTTTCCGTTCAGCCCATGCTCTCCCTGACGGGCAGCGAAAAGGATATCCGCCAGCTGGTCTCCATTCTGCTGGACAATGCCCTGAAATATTCCGCGCCCCAATCGGAAATCTACCTCAGTCTGGAAAAGGGCACCAAGGGTATTCGCCTTTCCGTCTGCAATGCCACCGAGCAGCCCATAAGCCGGGAGCAGCTGAGCCGCCTCTTTGACCGGTTTTACCGGGTGGATGGATCCCGAAATTCCGCCACCGGCGGCTACGGACTGGGCCTGGCCATTGCCAGCGGCATTGTGGCGGCCCACAGGGGGAAAATCCGGGCCGAGAGCCCCCAGGAGCATAGCCTTGTGATCACTGCCAGCTTCCCGGCAGCAGGAAATGCGGCACCCATCCGCAATTGACTTTTTTCCAGGTCTGTGTTATACTCACCCCCGAGAGCAAGGACGCTCACCGAAATGCAGAAACGGTGCATTCCGGTGGGCGTTCTTTATTTTTTTGGAAACGGAGAATATTCATGGCGGAAATTCACGAAGAGTGCGGCGTTTTCGGCGCGTTTTCCCAGAAAAGCGGCAACCTGGCGGGGATGGCATACTATGCCCTTTATGCCCTGCAGCA
>JAXECZ010000123.1:0-17457 GCA_034104845.1 Faecousia sp.
TTCCACGCTGTCAACGAGACCGTTTGGACCAACTTCCCCTCCGCCGATGACGGCCGCAACATTCCTCCCGCAGACTGCACCGATGGCTACGGCATCGCTGCCCTGTACGAGCTGGAGCTTGTTGGCTAATCCCCTTTGAAATGCTGGCCATGCTCCGGGAAACCGGAGCATGGCTCTTCTACTTAATCGTTTATCCTGGAGGGAGAGAAAATGAAAGGCTATCGAAAGTACTTCGGCAAAAAGCTTATGTGGTTTTTGATCACATTGGTCTGTGCCGTGATTTTGAATTTTATCCTGCCCCGGCTGATGCCGTCCGATCCCGTCTCCGCGATTACCGGTAAATTGGCCGCTGGTATGTCCGATGCCGCGGCTGTGCGTGAAATCTATGAGCGCTATCAGGAAGAATTCGGAACCAACAAACCCATGATCGTCCAGTTTGGACTTTTTGTAAAGAATTTGTTCCAGGGTAATCTGGGTAAATCCTTCAGTCAGTATCCCCGTGAGGTCAGCGATATCCTTGCCAGCTCCATCGGCTGGACGGTGTGCCTGCAGCTTCCCGCCATCTTAGTGGGCTGGATCATCGGCAACGTCCTGGGAGCTATGGCTGCCTACCTGCGGAAGGGCTTTGATAAGGTCCTGCTGCCGGTTTCTATTTTCCTTGGAAATGTTCCCGCCTTTGCCATGTCCGTGGTGCTTCTGGTGGTCTTTGCCGTAAACCTGAAGATTGCCCCCATTGCTGGCGGTTATGCTCATGATATGATACCCAATTTCTCATGGCCCTTTATCAAGTCCGTGATTTCCCACTATCAGCTGCCTTTCTGGTCCATCGTCATCATCAGCATCGGCGGTCAGGCCATCGGCATGCGCTCCATGTCCATCTACGAGCTGAACGCCGACTATGTGAAGTACAGCCGCTTTTTGGGCATTAAGGACAGCAAGATCGTGGGCTATGTGTTCCGCAACGCCATGCTGCCCCAGATCACCGGCCTGGCCATGTCCATCGGCACCATGATGGGCGGCGCTCTGGTGGCGGAGATCATCTTCTCCTATCCCGGCTTGGGCAGCGCCATGTACAAGGCTGTTGTGGCCGCGGACTATCCCCTGATTTCCGCCTGTACCCTGATTATCACTGTGATGGTTCTGGTGGCCAATTTCCTGCTGGATATCATCTACGGCTTCATTGATCCCCGGGTCAAGGCCGCTCAGGTTGGTTGAGAAAGGAGGAGACGATCATGAAAAATACACTGCGTAGTATCTTCCATTCCGGAAAATTCGTGGCGGGCTTTGTGATTTTTATATTCCTGCTTGTCACCATCGTTGTCTATCCCCTTATCAATCCCGGCAGCCCCCTGGAGCAGATCGGTGTGGGCACCTTTGCCAAGCCCGGCACCTATGTCTCTTTGTATGATGCCGCCAAAACCAGCCCTGACCGGGAGCGGGAGACCCTGCGTCTTTCCGATGCTGATGACAAGCGGCTGGCCAAGGCCCTCAGCGATTCCGACCGGGTGCTGATGGTGGAATGGCTGGGCCTGAAGGGTGTGGACCTGGAGGGCATCGACTACCAGGACACCGAAGCCCTGCTGGAGCTGTGGCATGCCAATTATGACGCCTCTTTCAAGCCCAAGGGCATGACCTCCGCCGCCCAGAAGAAATATAAGCGGCTGAATGATGCACTGCTGGACCTGCAGACCGGCGAAAACCTTGAGGTGATGTCCGATGGCGAGAAGCTCAGCACCATCAAGAAAACCGACTATGTGAATGTGGGCACCGTGACCAATGTGAAGTTCCTGCCTCTGGGCACCGACAACTTTGGCCGTGACGTGCTGAAGGAGCTGGTGGGCGCAACCAAAACCTCTTTGGGCGTTGGCCTTGTGGCGGGTATTGTAGCCACCCTGCTGGGCCTGAGCATGGGTCTGCTCTCCGGCTATGTGGGCGGCATTGTGGATGATTTCATCATGTTTATCACCAACCTGTTCACCGTCATTCCCGGCTTCATCCTGCTGATCCTGATTTCCTATTCCATCAGCCAGGAGTTCCGCGGCCCTGCCACAGTGGCGGCAGTCATCGGCTTCACCAGCTGGCCCTGGACGGCCCGTTCTGTAAGAAGCCAGGTCATCTCCCTGCGGAACCGGGACCATGTGAATTTGTCGAAGCTCTCCGGCCACAGCATGCTCCGGATTGTTGTCACCGACATTCTGCCCTACATCGCCTCCTATGTGGTGATGGCGTTCATCCTCCAGGTTTCCTCCGGCATCCTCAGCGAGGCACAGCTTAGCTTGCTGGGCCTTGGCCCCAAGACCACCACCACGCCCACCCTGGGCCTGATGATGAACTGGGCGATGATGTATTCGGCACATACCAACGGCTCCTGGTGGGCCTATTTCCCTGTGATTCTGACCATTACCCTCATCTCCTTCTCCCTGAATCTGATGAACACCGGTCTGGATCAGGTCTTCAATCCCACCCTGAGAGACTAAGGAGGCAGTTATGGCGAACGAGAACATGGAAAAGAAGTCATCCGGCCGGGTTATGCTGGAGGTTCGGAACCTGAAAACCAAATATGTCACCCGCTTCGGCGAGGATGTCTACGCGGTGGACGGGGTTTCCTTTAAAATTGAAGAGGGTAAGTCCCTGGGCATTGCCGGTGAGTCCGGCTGCGGCAAGTCCACCCTGGCCCTGAGCCTGATGGGCTACTACTTCCCCCCGCTGCACTATATGAGCGGCGACATCATCATCGACGGGAAGAACATCTCCGGCATGGACCCCGATGCCGTCCGAAAAACCATCCTGGGCACCGAAATTGCCTACATTCCCCAGGCGGCCATGAACGCCCTGAACCCCACCCAGAAGATCATCCGATTCATCGAGGATGTGGTTCACGCCCATGACCCCAAGGCCGACAAAAAGACCATTCGGGAGATGGCGGAAAAACGGTTTGCCGAGTTGGGCCTGCCCGCCAAGGTGCTGGATCAGCATGCCGTGGAGCTCTCCGGCGGTATGAAGCAGCGTACCGTCATTGCTGTGTCCACCATCCTGAACCCCAAGGTGCTCATTGCCGACGAGCCCTCCTCCGCTCTGGACGTGACCAGTCAGAAGATGGTCATCAAAATGATGCGGGAACTCATGGAAAAGGGTCACATCAAGGCCATGGTGTTCATCACCCACGAGCTGCCCCTGCTGTATAACGTTACCGACGATATTATGGTCATGTACGCCGGTCAGATCGTGGAGCGTGGCACCGCCAAGGAAATGGTGTTCGATCCCACCCATCCCTACTCCCACGGCCTCATGGGCTCCATTCTGGTTCCGGAAGAGGGCACCCGTGGCCACAAGCTTACCGCCATCCCCGGCACACCTCCCAACCTGAAGCATCCGCCCAACGGCTGCCGGTTCGCGGAGCGGTGCAAATACGCCAAGGCTGAGTGCAGATTCTACACCGTTCCGGAGAAGGCCTTCGGCGAGAACCGGATGTACCGCTGCCTGATGAGCCTGGATGAACTGAAGGAGGTTTACAGCCATGAATGAGGACAGAATTGTTGCTTCCAAGGATTTCACCAACGCTCCTCTCTGCCTCAGCGGACGGCATGTGACCAAGGTCTTCGGCTTTGGCGATAAGAAGACCATTGCCGTCAACGATGTGAGCTTCGACTTCCACGAGGGCGAGTTCGTCTCCATCGTGGGCGAGTCCGGATCCGGCAAAACCACCCTGTCCAAGATCCTGCTGGGTCTGCTGAACCACACCGAGGGTGAGATCCTCTTCCAGGGTCAGCCCCGGGACATTTCCTCCGGCAAGAAGAGAAACAACTACTGGAAAGGCATCCAGGCCATCTTCCAGGACCCCTTCTCCTCCTATAACTCCTTCCATAAGATCGATTCCGTGCTGCTGGACTGCATCAATATGCGGGGCGGTAAGAATTTGCCCATGGAGAAGAAAATCGAAATGATGACCGAGGCCTGCTCCTTCGTCAACCTGAAATTCGCGGAGCTGACCAACAAATATCCTTTCGAGCTCTCCGGCGGCCAGATGCAGCGGCTGATGATTGCCCGTATCTTCCTGCTCAAGCCTAAGATTCTTCTGGCTGACGAGCCCACCTCCATGGTGGACGCCTGTTCCCGGGCCACCATCCTGGATATGCTGCTCCAGCTGCGGGATGAAATCGGCATGACCATCATCTTCATCACCCATGACATCGGCCTGGCTTATTACATTTCCGACACCGTGTACATCATGGAGCACGGCAAGTTCGTGGAGTACGGCAAGGCGGACGAGGTGATTCTGAATCCCCAGGCAGCCTATACCAAGCGGCTGATTTCCGACGTGCCAAAGATTCATGAGGAATGGGATCTTTCCACCGTAGATTTGAAGAACAGCTGATTTCCAACCATAGTTTTCCCCCAGCGGTGCGCCGCCGGGGGAATTTTAAGCACTTTTTCTAAACTGTAGAGATTATTCAAAAATACCGCTCCACCGGCAGACCCATGCCGCTCCAATTTTCCTGACGGCTCTGCTCAAGCCAGATTCCGGTGGTTTGAATGGCCTCCCGAACACTGTCCTGGGGAGAGAGGCCGGAGAGGATTCCTCCGGTGAACAGGGCACTGAAGGCATCCCCTGCTCCGGGAAAATTTCCGGGGATGGGTGCATAGGGCAGGGCGATCCGCTCCTTCCCCTGGGCAAGCAGCACCGCCCGTCCATGCTCCCAGGGCGCACCGGTGATCACCGGATGGCGAAGCCCCAGCCCTTGCAGCCCTGCCAAAGCATCCATAGGTTCTTGGGCATCCGTCAGGAATTGGGCCTCGGAGAAGTTGGGCAGCCCATAGTCCACCAGAGGAAGAAGCCGCCGCAGGAAGTCCAGCCGTTCCGCCGTGATGCCGTGGTAGAGCTTGCCGTTGTCGGCGAAAATGGGGTCCAGGAAAAGGGTCACTCCCGCCCCGTGCCAGCTGTCGCACTGCTGGAGCAGAAATTCTGCCTGTTCCTCCCCTGCAATGTAGCCAAGCAGCACTCCGTCCAGGGGGAAGCCCAGCTGCTGCCAGGTGGTCAGCGCCTCTTTCAGGAAGCCGGTGGTGTCCAGCTGGGCGCAGGAGCCGAAATTCCAGGTATTAGAGATCAACGCCGTGGGCAGGCAGTAAACCCGGTGGCCCATTTTGGTGAGGACTGCCCGGGAGGTTGCCATGGCCACGTTGCCGTAGCCCACAAAATCGCTGAGTATTAAAATGTGTTTTTCTTTCTTTTCCATGGCGTCCTCCCGGAAGCTTTGATAAGCAGTTTCCTGTATGATAGTCCATTCTGCGGATATCGTCAAGGGACTTTGTTTTCTTTGGGTTTAGAATCCCGTGGTAATTTATTCCTGAATTTCTTGACGAATAAGGAAAAAGCGTTTATTGTATGGTCAAAAGGAGGGAACTGCCGTGGTCAATATTCTGGTGGCCGATGACGATAAAAATACCCGGCTTTTGATGAAAGCTATCTTAGAGGCGGAGCACTACCGGGTGTTCACCGCTGCGGACGGTCAGGAGGGGCTGGCGGTGCTGGATCGGGAGCACATCGATCTGGTGGTGCTGGATATTATGATGCCCAATTTGGATGGCTATCAGTTTACCGCCACACTGCGGGAGAGCAACAATACGCTGCCGGTTTTGATGGTCTCCGCCAAGCAGCTGCCGGAGGATAAGCACCGGGGCTTTCTGGTGGGCACTGACGACTACATCACCAAGCCCATCGACGAGGAGGAGATGCTGCTGCGGATCAAGGCCCTTTTGCGTCGGGCCAAAATCGTCAGCGACCGGCAGATCGTCATCGGCGATGTGGTGCTGGATTATGACTCCTTTACCGTATCCCGCCGGGGAGAGGTCCAGGAGCTGCCGAAAAAGGAATTTCTGCTGCTGTATAAGCTGCTGTCCTATCCGGGAAAAATCTTCACCCGCATTCAGCTGATGGATGAGATCTGGGGCATGGACTGCGAAACCGGCTGGGAAACGGTGACGGTGCATGTGGGGCGGCTGCGGAAGCGCTTTGAGGGCTGGGAGGAATTCTCCGTGGAGTCCGTGCGGGGACTGGGCTATAAGGCGGTGAAAAAGGAATGAAGCATCAAAAACGCGGCTTTTCCCTCACATTGCTCTTTGCCCTTTTGACCTTTGCCATTCTGGCTGCCTCGGTGGCGGTGTCAGCGGCGCTCAGCTATGTGCTCACCCGGCTCTGCGTCCTGCCCATCCAGACGGAGCTGCTGCCTGAGAGCTTGCAGCTGCTGATTTTCATGTCCGCCGTCAGCATCATCGTGGGCACCCTTCTCTCCATGCTGGCGGCGCGGATTCCCCTCCGGCCCATCAACTGGCTCATCAGCCAGATGAACCGGCTGGCGGACGGGGATTTCCAGGCCCGCGTTCATTTCAAGAAGCCGTTGAGTATGCTTCCTGCCTTCGTGGAGGTGGAGAACAGCTTTAACAAAATGGCGCAGGAGCTGGGAAATACGGAGATGCTCCGGCAGGATTTTGTCAATAATTTTTCCCATGAATTCAAAACCCCCATCGTCTCCATCGCCGGCTTCGCCAAGCTCCTGCAGCGGGCGGACTTGGACGAGGCTCAACGCCGGGAGTACATCGATGCCATTGTGGAGGAATCCGCCCGACTTTCCGTTATGGCCACCAACGTGCTGAAGCTGACCAAGGTGGAAAACCAGTCCATCCTCACCGGGGTGACGGAATACAACCTCTCTGAGCAGCTTCGGGGTGCCGCCCTGCTGCTGGAGCATGACTGGACCCGGAAAAACATCGAGCTGGATATGGAATTCCCGGAGGTGACCATCCGGGCCAACCAGGAGCTGATGAAGGAGGTCTGGATTAACCTCTTGCACAATGCCATCAAGTTTTCTCCGGACTATGGCCCCTTACAGGTGCGGATTTCCCGGCAGCCCGGGGCAGTCCAGGTGCAGATCGTCAACAGCGGCCGGATTCCGCAGGAGGAGCTGAGCCGGATATTCCAAAAATTTTACCAGGCAGACCGTTCCCATTTTTCCGCTGGGAACGGTGTCGGCCTGGCAATTGTGAAAAAAATTGTGGAGCTCCACCGGGGCACCGTCCAGGCGGAGAGCAAAAACGGCGCGGTGATCTTTACGGTAACTCTGCCGGAGGAAACGGCATGACGCGGATTTGGCTTTTCGTGGCTTTGGGCTATTTGTCCGGCAGTGTGCTGTTCGCCCGTGTCCTTGCCGGGCTGATGGGAAGGGACATTCTCACCAAAAGCCAGGACGAAAACCCCGGTACCTCCAACGCCTTTCGGTACGGCGGCTTTGTCTGCGGCGTGGGGACGCTCCTGGGGGATTTGTTCAAGGGCTTTCTGCCGGTGTGGCTGTTCCTGCGCTATGGCGATGCTTTCCCTTTTCCGGCCCTGGCCCTGGTGATGGCAGCTCCGGTGGTGGGCCACGCCTTCCCGGTGTTCTATGGCTTCCGCGGCGGCAAAGGCATCGCAGTAAGCTTTGGCTGCTTGCTGGGCCTGCTGCCGGTGTGGCAGCCCTTGGGTCTGTTCATCGGCGCTTTTCTCTTTTTCTCCCTGGTGGTTCGGATTTCCCCTCACTTCCAGCGAACCATCGCGGCCTATCTGGGGGGAGTCATCTGTATGGCCCTCACCGGGCAGCCCACGGAGGTGCTTTTGGGTTTCTTCCTTATGGCCTGCGTAGTCTGCCTGCGGCTGCATATGAGCAAGGAGCCCCGAGAGGCCATGCAGGTGCAGCTACTGTAAAAAATCGAAGAAAGAAGAATTCCTTTGAACGTATTGATTTTATCCTGCGGTACCGGCGGCGGACATAATTCCGCCGCGGCTGCGGTGCAGGAGGAGTTACTGCGCCGGGGCCACGACGTTACCCTGTTCAATCCTCTGGACCTTTCCGGGGGGAAGCTGGCGGAAAGGGTGGACCATGCCTATATTGACCTGGCCCAGGCCGCCCCTGGGGGCTTCGGGGCCATCTATGCCATCGGGAATGCCTACCGGCGGCTGCCCTGGCGCTCTCCGGTGTATTTCGCCAACGGACACGCCGCCGATGCTCTGGCGGATTACCTCCGTCAGCATCCGGTGGATGTGATTGTGATGACCCACCTGTTCCCGGCGGAAATGCTCACCTATTTGAAAAACCATGGGATGACCCTCCCCAAAACCCTGTTTATCACCACGGACTACACCTGCATCCCCTTTATGGAGGAGGTGGACTGCGATGCCTACGTGACCCCGTCTCCCATGCTCACCGGGGAATTCTCCGCCTGGGGCATCCCGCAGGAGCGGATCTATCCTCTGGGCATCCCTGTCCGCGGGGACTTTTGCCAGATGCTCACCAGAGAGCAGGCCAAACAGATGCTGAACCTGGCGGATGACCGGCGGTATCTGCTGATTGCCGGGGGCAGCATCGGCGCGGGAAAGCTGGAAAAGGCCATCTCCCTTTTGCTCCAGGTGACCCAGGGACAGAATTATGAGCTGATTGCCATCTGCGGCAGTAACCGGTCCGTGTGCGGTTCCTTGGAAAAGCGCTTTGGGGACCGGGTGCGGCTGCTGGGAAAAACGGACCGGATGGCCCAATACCTCCGGGCCTGCGATTTGTATCTGACCAAGCCCGGAGGACTATCTACCACGGAGGCGGCGGTGATGGAGGTGCCCCTGGCGCTGCTGCCGCCCATTCCCGGCTGCGAGAACCGAAACCGCCGGTTCTTCATCCACACCGGCATGGCCTGGGAGGCGGAGCTTACGCCCGGCGCACTGGAAAAGCTCCTGGGGCTGTTGGATCAAGGGGATAAGCTGGAGCATATGGCCCAGTGCCAGCGCGGCTATATTCCCAAGGATGCCGCCCGGCGCATCGGCGATTTGGCGGAGGCCCTCACCGCGGAATAAAATCCTTTACGCCACTTCTCTTTTCTGATACAGAGCGATGGAGGCCAGCCAAGAGGCGGCGTAGATGGCGCTTCCCAGCAGAATCATTGCCCAGGATACCAGGCTGCCGGATGCCGTTATTTTCCCACTTTCTGTGAAGAATACGGAGCCCAGATAGCCTCCGGCGCAGACGAAGCCGATCATGCAGTAGTAGGCGATTCGTCCCTTTTCCACCCCCCAGCGGAACATAAAGGGCAGGCTGATGGAGGAGGTGATGGTGGCCATGGCAAAAATCGCCGCCATAATCATGCCGTATTCCCCCAGCGGGAAGCTGCCCGCCAGCTGCATCCGCACCGCCTGGGCAATGCCCACGGCCAGCAGCATGATGCCCTGGGCGATCACGCCCACAAGATATTTCGCCGATACCAGCTGCGCCTTGGTGTAGGGCAGGGTGCCGCTGTATTCCAGCCAGCGGCTGCGCTCGTCATAGGCCAGCAGATTCACGGGAATCATGCCGCAGAGCAGACAGGGATAGAATACAAAAAACATATTCTGGCTCTCCGGCCCGGCAAAGGACACGGCGATGAACACAATGCCAATGAGCAGATAGCTGCGGCAGTATTTGGCCGTCATGTAAAAATCCTTTAAAAGCAATCCTTTCATCTTACTGCTCCTCCTTGACCATAAATACAAACAGTTCCTCGATGCTCAGAGGACTCAGCTTCCATTCCGAGGGGACGGACTCCCGGCGGATAATGGCCTGGGCGCCGTAGGGCGTGGTTTCCCGGTAGAGCACTGCTCCTGGGGCCAATTCCTCCAGGGCCTCAGCGGGGCAATGGAGCATGCCGTATTCCGCCAAAAGCTGATCCTTTTCCTCACACAGCAGGAGCTTGCCCTTGTGGAGGAAGGCAATGTAGTCGCAGAGCTTTTCCAAATCGCTGACGATGTGGGAGGAAATCAGGATGGAGTGATCCTCCTGTCGGGTGAAGTCGCTGAACATCTCTACCACCTCGTCCCGCACCACCGGGTCCAGTCCGCCGGTGGGCTCATCCAGCAGCAGAAGCTTGGCTCCGTGGGACATGGCCACGGCGATGCCCAGCTTCATTTTCATGCCACGGGAAAAGGTTTTGAAGGCCTTGTTTTCCGGCAGCTGGAAGCGCTTTAGGATGCGGTCGTATTCCGCCTGGTTCCAGTGGCGGAAGCTGCCAGCCATCACCTTGCCCACCTGACGGGTGTTCAGGCATTCCGGCAGGCCGATCTCGTCCAGAACCACACCCACCTCTTCCTTAGTCAGGCGGGGGTTTTCCCGGCTGTCCCGGCCCAGAATGGTGATGGAGCCGCTGTCGCTGTGGAGCATATCCAAAATCAGCCGGATGGTGGTGCTTTTTCCGGCGCCGTTTTCACCGATGAGGCCCATGACGCAGCCGCTGGGCAGGGTGAGGTTTAAATTCTCCAGCTGAAAGCCGGGGAAGCGCTTGGTTACGTTTTTTATTTCCAGTGCGTTCATGTCATATCCTCCAACTCTGATTTCATCATTTCCAAAATATCCTCCCGGGATAGGTTGCAGGCTGCCGCCAGTCGGATGATCTGCTCCATATGCTCTTCGATTTGCTTCAGATGCTCTTCCTGGAGCAGCTGGGTGTTTTTCCTGGCCACATAGCAGCCCTTGCCGGGGATGGTGTAGATAAAGCCCTCTTTTTCCAGCTCCTCGTAGGCTCGCTTGGTGGTGATGAAGCTGATTCGCAGATCCTTTGCCAGGGAGCGGATGGAAGGAAGCATCTCGTCCTCCCTCAGGCTGCCACTGATGATCTGGCTTTTGATTTGGGAATAGATCTGGTCGTAGATGGGAATGCCGCTTTTGTTATCGATCAGAACAGTCATAGGATCACCTCTGTTTAAGCTGTATATATACATTATACACAGTAATAACAGTTTGTCAAGAGGAATTTGCTTCTCCCTACAGGATAATGTCATCGAAATATTGTGTTAAAATGATGACATCGTCCTACAGTGGATGGAAATAAAAATTTGGGACGCACGAAGCGCCCCAACAGATTTATCATACCACAGCTATTCAATTTCGTCAACATTCTTTTACGGGATATGCCTTATTCTCCCTATTATCCAAAAAGAATGGAACAATTATGTGAAAAATACCATCTTGCAAAAACCATTTTTATCGGTTATGATGAAGCTACAAAAAGGAGCGAGTCATAGATGGCGATAGCTCCAAATCCGCAGAAAGAGAGGTCTAATCGATGATGCTGGATAATAAGAACCAGTAGCAGCCCTCGGTGTTTGGTAAAAACATCGAGGGCTGCTTTTTGCGTTTCTTGCGGAAAAGTCGGCAATTTACGAGGATTGACTTTCCTACTCCAGCCTCTATAATGGAACATAGAATACAAATTACAGGAGGATAAATCCCATGATTCGATATGTAGACTGCGGCGCTAACCTGGCCGGTGACGGCAGCGAAAAGCGTCCTTTCAAAACCATCAGCCAAGCGGCTGCCGTTGCCATGCCCGGTGACGAAATTGTGGTCGCCCCCGGCGTCTACCGGGAGGATGTGAGCCCCCGCTTCGCAGGTACGGAGCGGCAGCCCATTGTCTATCGCTCCGCCGTGCCCCGTGAGGCGGTCATCACCGGCGCGGAGCGGATTACCGGTTGGGTTCCTTTCCAAGGTGATGTGTGGCAGGTGAAGCTGGAGAATCGCTTCTTCGGCAATTACAATCCCTACACCACCCTGGTGTTCGGCGACTGGCTGAACCAGGGCACCCCTGCCCATACCGGCGAGGTTTTCCTGAACGATAAATCCCTCTACGAGCAGGATACCCTGGAAAAGGTGCTGCATCCTGAATTCTACGACGGCTCCTGGGACCGGGACTTCACCAAGCACACCTGGTATACCAAACAGTCCGAGGACGGGGAGAGCACCCTGATTTATGCCAATTTCCAGGGCAAGAACCCCAACGAGGAGAATGTGGAAATCACTGTCCGGCCTCATTGCTTCTGGCCCCAGGCGGAGCATGTGAACTACATCACCCTCACGGGCTTTGTGGTCACTAAGGCCGCTACCCAGTGGGCTCCCCCCACCGCCCTGCAGGAGGGCATGATCGGCCCTCACTGGTCCAAGGGCTGGGTCATCGAAGACTGCGAGGTCTCCCACTCCAAATGCTCCGGCATTTCCCTGGGCAAGTATTTGCAGCAGGGAAACGACAACAAGTGGTCTCACTATAAGTATAAGGATGGCGCCCAGACCCAGCGGGACTGCTCCCTCATCGCCCAGATCGACGGCTGGAGCAAGGAGACCATCGGCTCCCACACCGTGCGGAACTGCGACATCCACGACTGCGGCCAGACCGGCATCGTGGGCAACCTGGGCTGTGTGTTCTCCGTGGTTGAAAACTGCCACATCCACCATATCAACAACAAGCGGAACCTGGCCGGTGCGGAAATCGGCGGCATCAAGTTCCACGCCGCCATCGATGTGATCATCCGGAACTGCCACTTCCATCACTGCACCCGTGGTATCTGGCTGGACTGGCAGACCCAGGGTACCCGGGTGAGCCGCTGCCTGTTCCACGACAACTGCATGCCCTACGACTACCTGCTGAAAAAGGAAAATCGGGAGGGCCTGGGCTTGGGCGAGGATCTGTTCATTGAGATTGCCCACGGCCCCTGCCTGGTGGACAACAACATTCTTCTCTCCGAGCGGGCGGTAAAGCTGCCCACCCAGGGCGTAGCCTTTGTACACAATCTCTTCGGCGGCGCCATTGCGGCGGTGGGCCGGGGCGTGAAGAATGGCAGCGTGAAGTATGATTCCACCCGCTATACCCCCATCCACATGCCCCACCGCACGGAGATCACCGGCTTCATGTCCATCCTCCACGGCGATGTCCGGTTCTATAACAACGTGTTCGTCCAGCAGCCGGTGCGGGAGAAAATGCTGGAAATGGTGGCTGACTACGCGGACAACGAGTGGGAGGACGATAACCTCACCGCCGGAACCCTGACCTACAGCGGCTACATGACCGAGGAAGCCTGGAAAGTCTGCTTCGATGGCTACTGCGGCGAGGGCGCTGCCCAGAACCGGGATCGGTACTACATGCCTTTGCCTGTGTGGACCGGCGGCAACGTGTACTTCAACGGAGCCAAGCCCGCGGACATTGAAGAAGATTATACTCTGGATACCCAGCACCACATCACTCTGGAGCTGAAGCAGGAGGACGGCCAGTACCGGCTGGAAACCAACCTGATGGCGTATCTGCCCCAGGCCAAGCTTATCACCTCCGACACCCTGGGCATGGCCTTTGAGCCGGAGGAACGGTTTGAGACCCCCGAGGGAGAGGACATTGTCTTCGACACCGATTTCTATGGCGAGAGCCGGCTGAACAACCTGGTTGCCGGCCCCTTCAGCAAGTAAGATATTGAAAACGCGAGCCCCGATGCCCAGCCGGACATCGGGGCTCGTTTATGAAAAATTCACAAATTCTCCAGTAGATTTTTGACATTCAGAAAAATATATGATAGTTTGCCAATAAATTTGATATACCATTTCTTCAGAATTTGATATACTCACGCCGCAAATCAAACCAACCCCTATGGAGGATTCTATCATGAAAAAGGTTTTTAAATCCATTCTGAATGCCCGGAACAGCCGGGAGAACCAGGCCCGTCCGGATACCGGCAAGGCCCGCTGCTACGCTTGCATCAACGGCATCATCATTCCTGTGCTGTAAGCGGCTCCCGGCTGCCGTAGCGCGCCCGGTACTGTCTGGGTGTCAGGCCGGTTGCTTTCCGGAACACGCTGATGAAGTGGCTCTGGGAGCAAAAAGCCAGATAATTACCGATATCCGAGCAGCAGTAGTCGCTGTATCGGAGCATGGCCTCCGCCGCCTCGATGCGGCGCTGGCGGATATAGTTGGAGATGGTCATACCGGTCTCCTTTTTAAACAGGACGGATAGGTAGCTCTCGTTCAATTCCAGCTGAGCGGCCAGATCCGAAACACGAATCTGCTCATACAGGTGGTCGTAGATGTAGTCCATACAGGCGGCCACCGGTGTGGAGCAGATTTGCTGCTTTTTGGCCCCGATCATTTCCTCCAGATAGAATTCCAGCATCCTTTTGTGCAGGTCAATCACCTGCTGCTCCGTGTCCAACAAATCCATTTTCTGAATGAACAGGTCGCTGATGTTGTAGGCCCGCTCCTGGTTCAGACCGCCCTCCATGCAGTAGCGGCAGCACAGAGCCACGTTGGCCACGAAGAGGTACTTGTAGTTTCTCAGGGGGTCATCGGACAGGTGCCCCTGCAGATGGGCCTGGAAGGCATTCACACCCTCTTCCACCGCCTGAGGATCCGCATCCCGCAGCAGCTCATATTGCCGCCGGTCCCTGTTCTGGGACATGTGCCGGAACTGGTTCTCCCGGTGGACAAATTCCATGTAAAACAGCCGCTTTTCCTCCTCGGGCCGAGCACCCATATCCATTCCCCCTTTCTTCTGATAAGAGCATCATAGCATATCCCCGGGGAAGATACAATCCCCCTGGGGTTTCTGCCGTAACTTTCCCTTGCTTTTTTTCTGGGGATACGGTATAATTCATGCCGTAAGGAAAGGAAAAGCAACCCAATTACCATCGAATAAGGAGTGTAGCCCAATGGAAAATCTGGATATGACCCCCGATGCCCAGCAGGAAGAGGAATCCAGCATCCTCACCCTCACCGACGAGAACGGCCAGGATGTGGACTTTGAATACCTGGATTGTCTGACCTATCAGGACAAGGAGTACCTGATTCTCATGCCCGTTGACGAGGCTGAAACCCAGATCGTAATTCTGGAGGTAGAGCCCGTGGACGACGAGAACGAGAACTACCTTGCCGTGGAGGACGAGGCAGTCCTGGATGCCGTTTACGGAATATTCAAGGAGAAATACAAGGATATCCTCACTTTCGAGGACTGACCCATCCAGGAAGCACCCCCACGGGGTGCTTCTTTTCCTATCCGGCAGATCCCTGAGAGGGATTTTTCCCAGAATGGACAGAATCTGAATCTTTTTTCATGAAATATCCCCCTTTCCCATTTGGGAAAGGGGGATGGATTATGGCTTCAGAAAAGGATCAGAAGCTTTTTAGGGCAGCATCTCGGCATCGCCGAAGAACTCTTCCCACTTCTCGGTACGCTCGTCGATGATATCCTGGCCACCGGAGGACAGGTAATCTTCCAGGAACTCGTCCCAAACGGCGTCGAACTGGTCAACGGGGGCAACCACGGCCTGGTCGAAGGCCTGGTCACGCTTGGAGCTCAGGGTGTCGCCGATGCCGGCCTCAGCCTCGATGGCGCCCACGTTCACGTTCTTAATGAAGTGCAGGTCGGTCTGGGCGTAGGTATCAGCCTGGGCAACAATTTCGGGATCGATCTCAGCGTAGTTGTAAGCCTTGGACAGCTGGGTCAGAGCGGGGTCAGCCAGCTTCAGGCCGTTGCAGGTGATGGTGTAGTCGATGTTCATGCCGGAGTTCATGATGGCGTCGCCGGTGGCGGCAACGGTCTGAATGGCGCCGGACTCCAGAACATTGTGGGTCACGCCCTCTTCACCGATCTGCAGGTACTCGATGTGCTCGGGATCGGAGATCCAATCCAGGTACAGCAGGCAGGCCAGAGGCTCGTCGTTGGTCAGGGGGAAGAACACCTTGCGGTCAACGGGGCCGGGAACGAACTTGGTGTGGCTGCCGTCGCTGCTGGTGAAGGGGTCAATGGCAACATACTTGGCATCGGGGCCGATGTTACGGGCCAGGTTGGCGTTGATGGAGTCAACACCGTTACGGAAAGGATAGTCCCAGTTGTGGGTGAAAGCGCCCACATAGCCGGCCTTCATGTTGTCGTCTTCGGTGGTGTCGCCGGAGCCGTACAGGGCGAAGTTGTCCCACAGCAGGCCGTCGTTGTACCACTTGTTCAGCAGACGGATGGCTTCCTTGGTGCCGTTCTGGGTGATCTTTCTGTCATCAAAGCCGTTGATGTAGAACTCACGGTCAGAGATGTTGGGGTCGATGAAGGACTCGATGAGCGTGCCGGCACGCCAGCCCACGTCGTAGCTCACAGAGTAGGGGATGACCTTGCTGGCGTCGTCCACGGGCAGCTCGGAGGCTCTCTCGTCGAAAGCGTACAGCATGGCTTCAAACTCTTCGGTTGTGGTGGGAGCTTCCAGACCCAGAGCGTCCAGCCAGTCCTGACGGACGAAGGTCAGAATCCGGTTGGAGGTAGCCAGCTTGGCCTCGATGGCCCAGATGGTGCCGTCAACGGGATCCCGGTCCCAGTAGATGTTGTTCTCGCCCAGCCAGCTCCACAGATTGGGGCACAGATCCTTGTACTCTTCCAGGATCTCGCTCAGATCCATTACGCCGCCCATGTCAGCGTAGGTCTGGATGGTGGGATAGCTGTAGGTGACGCAGATGTCGGGAGCTTTCTGAGCAGCCAGCAGGTTGTTGATTTCCTCAACCTCAGTCCAACGGGGAACCTTCACGAATTCCACTTCCACGTTGTGGTCTTCCAGCATGCCCTTTTTGATGTACTCGGTGTACATGTTGTTGGTGGGGTCGGAGCCGCCGTCATTGCCGCGGTCGTAGACCTCCACGGTGATGTGCCGGGTGGTGGTGAACTTGCCGTCCACGATTTCGTCCTCTGCATGGCCGACCAGAGCGAAGGACATGACCATCGCCACAGCCAGCAGCAGAGCAACCAGTTTCTTTGCCATTGTGTTTCCTCCTTCAGATTTGAGATAAATATTGAATGATCGAATCACGCGGATTCGGTTATTCCTTCACAGCGCCCATGGTGACACCATGGATGAAATACTTCTGCAGCCAGGGATAGATGCAGAGGATGGGGATGGTGGAGAACATAACAATTGCCGCTTTCAGGGAGGCGGACAGGCCGGGAGAGGAGAAGCCCTCCTGGGTGGCCACTTCCACGGAGTTGATATTGTTGATGACGTTGTAAAGCAGCAGCTGCAGGGGATAGTAGTCCGCGTTCTTCATGTACATCAGAGCGTCGGAGTAGCCGTTCCACCGGCCAACGGCGTAGAACAGCGCCAGGGTGGCCATAACGGGAGTGGAAAGGGGCACATAGATCTTCACCAGGATCTGGAAGATGGAGGCACCGTCAATTTCCGCCGATTCTCGTAAGCTCTCCGGTATCCCGTAGAAGAAACTTCGCATAATGATCATATTGTACACCGACAGACAGCTGGGGATGATCAGAACCAGGGGATTATCCAGCAGGTTCAGATTCTGCATCAACAGGTAGTTGGGGATGGTGCCGGCGTTGAAGAACATGGTGATGGTGATGAAAATGTTGATGGCGCCCCGGCCGCGCAGCTGCCGGAAGATCAGGGGGTAGGCGCACAGCACCGTCATGGTCAGCGACAGCAGGGTGCACACCACCGTGAGGAACACGGTCCAGAAGAAAGAGCGGATATATTTGGGATCCTTCAAAACCGTGAGGTAGGCATCGAAGTTAAAGCCCTTGGGCCAGAGGGAGACCTCGTGGCGCACCAGATAGTCGGTGCCGCTGAGGGACTTGGCCAGCAGGTGAATCATGGGCAGCAGGCACACGGC
>JAXECZ010000134.1:0-16551 GCA_034104845.1 Faecousia sp.
GGTGCAGTAGAAGCAGACCTTCTTGCCGGCGTACTCTTCCATGACCTTGGGAACATCCTCCAGGATGGCAGCCTGAGCGCCGCTCATGCCGGCATCACCGGTGGGATCGGGGCAGTCACGGTCAACGAACTCGATGCCGTAAGCCTCGGCGGTATCCTTCATGGCAACGCGCTTGCCCTGGATGGTCTCATAGCCCAGGTGACGGGCGAAAGAGTAGTGAACCAGGACTTCGCAGCCCCACTCGTAGGCCAGGTCAGCAACCTGATAGCCGCAGCCGATCTCGTCGTTGGCCAGGCAGATATCAGCAGCAGCGCCGATGGGCACGGGATCCTCAGCGGGAACGCCGCAGACCAGCAGGATGTCGGGCCGCTTCTCCTTGATCTGGTTGAAAGCAGCGGTAGCGCCCTGGACGCCCTGAACGAAGATGATGGCCTTAACTTCGGGATCCTCAGCAAAGGTCAGCAGCTTGGAAATGGTGGTTTCCACTTCGGAAGAGAAGTTATCGGGATAAGTATCGTGCAGAACGATGTCGGGGTAGGCTTCTTTCAGAGCCTCGGCAGCGTAGTACTCCTCATCACCCTGGGAGGTGGTGCCAGTGAGGATTGCGATCTTGTAGGGGCTGCTCTCTTCAGCGGCGGCGGCAACAGCGAAAACGCCAACCAGCATGACAAGAGCCAGAAGCATGGAGACAAGCTTTTTCATGAATAATTCCTCCTTAATAATTGTCCTTTTACAAAAGACGAAAGTCTTTCCGGCAAGAACTGCCCACATTGTATCATTATTTGTTCACAAATGCAACCAAAATTCGGTATTTCAGATTATTTTGGACATCTTTACCATTTTAAGCAGGATAATCCATTGTAAAAATAGAAGAATTCACCAATTTTCAGGGATCAAATCAAAAAAATTCTTTTTTCCATTTCCGAGCTTTCTCCGCCTGAGATGGAAGATTTGCAAGTTATTGCCGAAGATTATTCATTGCGCCCATCGGTTTCACAGTAAGCCGGCAGCATGCTATCCATTTTCGATCTCCGGGGCTTCACTCAGAATGGCCTCAGCCGTGAGAATGCCGTCGATGGCGGCAGACATGATGCCCCCGGCGTAGCCCGCCCCCTCGCCGCAGGGGTAGAGCCCCTTCAGCCGGGACTGGCGGGTTTCGTCCCGGAGAATCCGCACCGGGGAGGAGCTTCTGGTCTCCGGCGCGGTAAGCACTCCATCCGCCTGGGAAAAGCCCGAAAGGTTCCCCTCCAAGGCGGGAATGGCCTGCTCCAGAGCACGGGTGATGATCTCCGGCAGCACCTCATGCAGATCGCACCAGACTACCCCAGGGCGATAGGTGGGGTCGACGCTTCCCGGGCCGGTGCTGGCGCTTCCATTGAGGAAATCCCCCACCCTTTGCGCGGGAGCCCGGTAGCTGCCGCTGAGCTGATAGGCCCGCTGCTCGATCTCCCGCTGCCAGCGCATCCCCCCCAGATTGCCGGGATAGGGAAAAACTTCCGGGTTCAGAGTGACGAGCAGGGCCGCGTTGGCGTTCTCCCCCGCCCGGTCGGCATTGCTCATGCCGTTGGTCACCACACCCCCCGGCTCCGAGGCGGCGGCAACCACATAGCCTCCGGGGCACATACAAAAGGTATACACGGTATTTTGGTCCAAATGCTTTACCAATTTATAATCCGCCGGGGGCAGCGCCGGATCTTCCGCGCCGTACTGGGCCCGGTTTATGTCCTTCTGAGGGTGTTCGATCCGCACGCCCATGGAAAAGGGCTTGGGCTCCATGGGAATTTCCTGTTCCTCCAGCATGGAGAAGGTATCCCGGGCGCTGTGCCCGATGGCAAGCACTGCCTTTTTGCATGGGATCCGCTCTCCGGTCTGGGTTATGAGCGCCCGGAGCGCACCGTTTTCCTGCTCCATTCCGGTCACCTGGGTGCAAAACCGCACCTCGCCCCCCAGGGAAATGATCTTTTTTCGCAGACTCTGCACCACCTCCAGCAGCACATCCGTGCCCACATGGGGCTTGGCGTCATATAAGATGTCCTCCCGAGCCCCCGCCTCCACAAACTGCTCCAGAATCCAGGCAATTCTGGGGTTATTCACGCCGGTGTTCAGCTTTCCGTCAGAAAAGGTGCCCGCGCCCCCCTCGCCGAACTGGACGTTGCTCTGGGGATCCAGGGCTCCGCCGGAGAAAAAGGACTCCACCTTTTTGTGCCGGGTAGCCGCGTCCTCTCCCCGCTCCAAAACCAGCGGCTTCTGTCCTGCCAGGGCGAGGATCAAGGCGGCGAACATACCCGCCGGGCCGAAGCCCACCACCACCGGCCGAATCTCCCCGGCCGGTTGCGGCTTGGGCGGCCGATAGCAGGAAACCGGCGCCAGGGAGGCCCGCTTGCAGGCGGCATGCTTCAAAATCTTTGCCTCGCTGCCCTCCACGGTCACATCCAGGGTGTAGACGATTTTCACATCCGGCTTTTTCCGGGCATCCACACTGCGTCTTACGATTTTCACGCCCCGGATCTTTGCGGGAGAAAGCCGCAGCAGCCTTGCCGCCTCGAATTGGAGCTGGCTGACGCTGTGCTCCGGTGGGAGAGGGATATCCCGCAATCGAATCATAGTTTCTCCTTTCCGGCACTGAGCCCCGCCAGACGGCCGGAGCTCCAGGCCCATTGCAGATTGTAGCCGCCGCAGTCGCCGTCCACGTCCAGCACCTCGCCGCAGGCAAAAAGCCCAGGCGCCAATCTGCTCTCCATGGTTTTCTCTTCAAATTCTTCCGTGAGGATACCCCCCGCCGTCACCTGGGCGCTGTCCATGCCCAGAGGCTCCGTCAGGGGCACCTCAAATCGCTTCACCGCCCCTGCCGCCGCCCGCAGAGCTTCCTCCGGCAGTGCACAGATGGGGGTTTGCAGGGAAATCCCCGCCGCCTGGGTCAGCACCCGGCCCAATCGGTTGTGGAGAATGCCGGTGAGCAGCTCGGAGGCGGGCAGCGGCGTGTCCCTCCGTCGGCAAAGCTCCCGGAGCAGCTCCTCTTCCGCGACATCCGGCAGAAAATCCAGCCGGCAGCACCAATTTCCTTTCTGACGGCACACATCCCGGGAGATTTCAAAAATCACCGGCCCGGAAAGGCCGTACTCCGTGAATTGCAGCTCTCCCCCTCCGGCTCGTACCGGAGCGCCATCCAGCAGGATCTCCGCCCGGCAGTTGGCCCGGACGCCCTTGAGGCCCACCACGCCGCCCCAGGAGGATTTCAGCTGCACCAGCGCGGGCCGCAGCCGGCTGCACCGGTGGCCCAGACTTCGCAGCAGCTGATAGCCGGACATACCGCCCCCCAGCTTCGTCCCCGCCAGGCCGCCGCAGGCGATGATGAGCCGGTGGCAGTCCAGAGTCTTCTCTCCATATTCCAGGCGAAAGCCCTGCGCCGTCTTTTTCACCTTTTCCACCTCGCAGCCCAGCAGCACCCGGATATTGGGCTTTTCCAGGGCGAAGCGCAGCACATCCACCACGGAATTCGCCTGATCGGAATAGGGATATACCCGGCCCGATTCCTCCGCCACGGTGAAAAGCCCCAGACCGCGGAACCACTGTAAGGTCTTTTCCGGCGGGAACAGGGAGATGGCGTATTCCCAGAATTCGGGCTGCTCCCCATGGTAGCCCCCCTGGGCAGCATGGAGGTTGGAAAGATTGCAGCGGCCATTGCCCGTGGCCTGGAGCTTGCGGCCAAGCCTGGCCTGACGCTCCAAAAGCACCACCTGATTGTTTGGGTTCTCCGCCGCAGCCAAAGCCGCCGCCATGCCGGAGGCCCCGCCGCCAATGATTGCGATCACCATAGTCATTTTCCTCATTATTTAAGATAGGCAAATTGGAATTTGGCGGGGAGGCCCCGCAGCCAATTTCGCACCGAGGTTTTCGGTAATCGTCACCCCATTACCCGCCCGGTAACGTTTTTGCGGTTGCATTTTGAACCGAAATGTCCAATTTTGCGTAGGGAATGCATTCATGCATTCCGCAAGGTTGTTGTTTCAAAACCGGTGGGTTGAATGGGAAAACCTCAAAAATATGTCTTGGGAAATTTCCATTCAGCAAACCGTGGAGGTTATCCAACATTTCGGAACGGATAAATCCGTTCCCTACGCACCCACCGGAGGGCATCCCATTCAACACCACGCCAAATTCTTATTTACCGGGGCAGTACCGGTCGAGGGGCCCAGGAGTTGTGGGTTGATTGCCCAAGGTTCGTAACGAATTGGCTGCGGGGCCTCCCCGCCAAATTCCAGTTTGCCGTATGAAAATTCCCAACCATTATACCCTATATTTCCTCCGGGCACAAGAAAAACTTCTTTCCTGTTGGGCAAAGATATGGTATACTATGATTTGGTGATTACATGGACCGAAACAACATTGATAAAATCGCAAAAACCGCCGAGGACAGGCTTCTGCTGGCAAAGCTGTGGGACAAGATCGACAGCGGCATCCGGAAAAACATCCCCGCCGCCACCTGCTTCCTCTCCCCTCGGGAGCTGGAGCTTTCCCGATATCTCTTCGGCCAGCCGGAGGGACTCCATGAATTTGGAGGCTATGCGGACGCGGAGCGGAAAATGCTGGTATATCTTCCGGACTACCTGGACGAAAGCGAGCTTCTGGGGCCGGACAGTCCCATCATTTGTCTCCGGGCCAGTTTTTTCCAGGGAGACTGCCCCAGCCACCGGGATTTTCTGGGTGCGCTCATGGGCGCGGGCCTGGGCCGGGAGAGCATCGGCGACATCTGCGTGGGCAAGGGAAGCTGCGATTTCTTCGTGACCGCCCAGATTGCCCCCTATCTGCTCTCCCATTTCACCGGCGCAGGAAGAACCCATGTACAACTGGAGGCCATCTCCCTGGACGCGGTTCAGGTGCCGGAGCCGGAAGTGAAGGAAATCAAGGATACCCTGGCCTCTTTGCGGCTGGACAGCGTGATTGCCGCTGGCTTTCGCATGAGCAGAGGTGCGGCCAGCCAGCTCATCTGTGCCGGAAAGGCCGCCATCGACGGTCTTCCCTGCGAAAAGCCGGACAAGCCGGTAGCGGAGGGGGCAAAAATCTCCCTGCGGGGCTATGGAAAAATCAAATTGGCAAAGGTAAACGGCACCACAAAAAAGGACCGGATCAGCGTGGTGCTCCACCGATATGTGTGAGGGAAATAACATGGAAATGAAAAAAGTCATCGCCAGGATCAACGAGCTGGCCCACAAGGCAAAGGCCGAGGGTCTGACCCCCGACGAGCTGGCAGAGCGGGACAAGCTGAGAAGAATCTACATCGATTCCGTCAAGGCCAATCTGGTGGGCCAGCTGGAAAACACCTATATTCTCCGCCCCGACGGAACAAAGGAAAAGGTGGAGAAGAAGAAATGAACCTGCGTGACCAGATCCTTGCCTTTGTCCCCCAAAACCCGCAGGAGCAGCGGGACAGGCAGGCGCTTCTCGCCTGGCTGGACAGCGGCATCGACATCTACTCCCGCCGGTGCAATGCGGCCCACCTGACGGCCTCCGCCTGGGTGGTGAGCCCGGACCGGAAAATGGTGCTGATGGCCTACCACAATCTCTACAATTCCTGGGCCTGGCTGGGAGGCCATGCTGACGGAATGGAGGATCTGCAGGCCGTGGCGGCAAAGGAAGTGGGGGAGGAAAGCGGTCTGACAGAACTGACGCCTCTGGGAAGCGGTATCTTCTCCCTGGAAATCCTCACGGTGGACGGCCACGAAAAGCGGGGCAGGTACGTTTCCTCCCACCTGCATCTGAATGTGACGTATCTGTTTGAGGCGGATCCCAACGCGCCCATCCGCTGCAAGCCGGATGAGAACAGCTCCGTCGCCTGGTTCCGCACCGAAGAAGTGCTGCAAAAGTCCACGGAGCCCTGGTTCTGTGAACGAATTTATTCCAAGCTGATGGCCAAGGTGCGTCGGCTGTAAAGGAGAAACCTATGGAATTTCTGCCCATTACCAAGCAGGAAATGATGGATCGCGGCTGGGAGCAGTGCGATTTTGTATATATCTGTGGGGATGCCTATGTGGATCATCCCTCCTTTGGCCATGCCATCATCGGAAGGATCCTGGAAGCCCACGGCTACAGCGTGGGAATGATTCCTCAGCCGGATTGGAAGAATCCGAAATCCATTGATGTATTCGGCCGACCCAGATTGGCCTTTTTGGTCAGCGGCGGCAACATGGACAGCATGGTGAATCACTATTCCGTCACCAAGCACCGGCGGAAAACCGATGCCTTCACCCCCGGAGGCGTGATGGGCAAACGGCCGGACTATGCCACAGTGGTGTACTGCAACCTGATTCGCCAGAGCTACAAGGATGTGCCCATTCTCATCGGCGGCATAGAGGCCAGTCTGCGGCGGCTGGGGCATTACGACTACTGGTCGGAGAGCATGAAGCGCTCCATTCTCCTGGACTCCCAGGCGGATCTGCTGATGTACGGCATGGGAGAAAAGAGCATCCTGGAAATCGCGGATGCCCTGAATTCCGGCATGGATGTGAAGGACATCACCTATATCGACGGCACGGTGTTCAAAACCAGCCAATTGGACGACAGCCTGCCCACCATCCTTCTGCCAAGCTTTGAGGAAGTGAAGAAAAATAAGCGCTCCTACGCCGAATCCTTCAAAATCCAGTACAGCAACTGTGACCCCTTTACCGCCAAGCGGCTGGCGGAGCAGTACGGAAAGGAATATGTGGTGCAGAATCCGCCCCAGAAGCCGTTGACCACCGCAGAAATGGACGCGGTTTACGACCTGCCCTACTGCCGTACCTATCACCCCAGCTATGAAAAAGCCGGAGGAGTGCCCGCCATCGAAGAGGTGAAATTCAGCCTGGTGAGCAACCGGGGCTGCTTCGGCGCCTGCTCCTTCTGCGCTCTGACCTTCCACCAGGGACGGATCGTCCAGGTGAGAAGCCATGAATCCATTCTGAAAGAAGCGGAATGCATGGTAAAGGACAAGGACTTCAAGGGCTACATTCATGATGTGGGCGGCCCCACCGCCAATTTCCGCCACCCGGCCTGCGACAAGCAGCTGACAAAAGGCGCCTGCGGCGGGCGGCAGTGCCTCTACCCCACTCCCTGCAAGAACATGGACGCCGACCACTCGGACTATGTTTCCCTGCTGCGGAAGCTGCGGAAAATCCCCGGGGTGAAGAAGGTATTCGTCCGCAGCGGCATCCGGTTTGACTATCTGCTCGCAGATAAAAAGGACACCTTTTTCAAAGAATTGGTTCAGTATCACATCTCCGGCCAGCTGAAGGTGGCGCCGGAGCACGTTTCCGACGCGGTGCTCTGCCGGATGGGCAAGCCCAGAAACGCGGTGTACAACCGGTTCGTGGACAAGTATTTCGCGCTGAATAAGCAGTATGGCATGAATCAGTACCTGGTGCCCTACCTCATGTCCAGCCACCCCGGCTCTACATTGAAAGAGGCGGTGGAGCTGGCGGAGTACATCCGGGAGATGGGCTACAACCCGGAGCAGGTGCAGGACTTCTACCCCACCCCCTCCACCCTCTCCACGGTGATGTACTACACCGGGCTTGACCCCCGAACCATGGAGAAGGTGTACGTCCCCACGGATCCCCATGAAAAGGCCATGCAGCGGGCGCTGATTCAGTACCGGAATCCCAAGAATTACTACCTGGTGCGGGAGGCGCTGCTTGCCGCCCACCGGGAGGATCTGATCGGTTCCGGGCCGAAATGCCTGATTCGCGCCGTTCCGCCCAGAGCCGGAGGCCACTCCACGCCGCCTAAGAAGGCTGTGCCGCCGAATAAGCCGGTGAAAAAAGCGTCTCCGCCTCCCAAAGCCGGAAAGAAAACGGGAAAACGATAAATCCGCATTTTTCTTAATAACTTGTTAAAAAAATATGTCCTGTTTTTTCCCCACATTCTGTGATATAATGCTGACACAACAAAAAGGGAATTGGAATTCACTGAGCATATTGGAGGAAACGGAATGTCACTACTTGCGTTTTTAGGCGGAAGGCACGATAAGAAAGCCTGGGGGCGGGCACTGTTTGCCTCCGGCTGTAAGCTGCCTGCCAAGCCGGACGTGAAGAAATATGAGAAAATCACCGACCAGATCATTGCCAACGACTGCAAGATCATCAAAGAATCCGCTCACATCATTCTCACCACTAAGAACGAGGCGGTTCGCAGCAAGCGGAAAATGATCATGTTCAGCCGCTATTCCCACCTGAACCGGCTGGAGCCCTACGCGGCCCGGAAGCAGCTGCCCCTGATTCAGGAGGCAAAGGCCGCCGCAGCCAAGGCCAGAAAGGTGAAGTAACGCAAAAAGAGGTTTCTGCCATGAGGAAAACCATCGCGCAAAAAAAGGCGCTGGAGGCCAGCGTCATTCGCAGTCAGATGCAGAAAAATGGCCAGGACTGGCGGCCCAAGGGCAGCAATAAAAAGGCCCACCCCGCTCTGGGTCTGGGGGCCTGCGTTCCCTTTGCCGCCGTGGCCTATGTGTGCAAATATGTGCTGCCCGGCTACAGCTTCACCGCCCTGGTGTGCCTGTGCATCATCGGCATCCTTTTGTTTTACACCGTTATGCCCTTTGTGGGCAGGCTCTTTCCCCAGTTTGCCAGGATCACCACCCTGATTTTCACCCTGGCGCTGCTCTGCGGGCTTGCCCTGTTCAGCTTCACCGAGTATCACATCCTCCAGGCAAGCAGGGGAAACCCGGAGCAGGAGGTGGAGTATCTGGTGGTGCTGGGGGCAAAGGTGCGGGAGGACGGCCCTTCCGTGTCCCTTTGGGATCGGATCCATGCCGCAGCCGACTATTTACAGGCCCACCCAGAGACCATTGCCATCGTGTCCGGCGGTCAGGGCGCGGATGAGCCCATTACCGAGGCCCAGTCCATGCACGATGAGCTCGTCCGCCTGGGCATTGACGAAAGCCGCATCTGGATGGAGGAGAAAGCCACCTCCACCGACGAAAACATGCGGTTTTCCCTGGATTTGATCGAAGAAAAAACCGGCACCCGGCCGGAAAAGCTGGGCATTCTATCCAGTGAGTACCACCTGTACCGCTCCAGCCTCATGGCCAAAAAGCTGGGCATCGGTTTCGTGGGCATACCCGCGCAAACAAGCCGTCTGTCCCAGCTGATCAACCACGCCATGCGGGAGGTTGCGGGCATCTGGCACTTCTACATTTTTGGGAGGTAAGCATATGATTTCAAGGGACTACGCCGACTTTGCCTGGGAGAAAACCGCCCAGCTGCTGGCCATCGATTCCCCCTCCGGCTTCACGGAGCGGGCGGCCAAATGGGTCTGCGCCAGTTTTCAGTTTTTGGGCTTCAACGCGCGGCTCACCACCAAAGGAGGCGTCCTGGTGGAGCTGGGCGGCGAAAATCCGGAGGATGCCCTGCTTTTAGAGGCCCACACCGACACCCTGGGCGGCATGGTCAGCCAGATCAAAAGCACCGGCTGCCTGAAAATCACCAACCTGGGCGGCATGAACGCCAACAACGCCGAGGCGGAAAACGTCCGCGTCTACACCCGGGACGGCCGGGTATACGAGGGCACCGCCCAGCTCCACGACCCCAGCATCCATGTCAACGGCGGCTACAACGACGCCAAACGCAGCTGGGACAATGTGGAGATCGTGCTGGATGAGGATGTTCACAGCGGCGAAGCAGTTCGCAGTCTGGGCATTGAGGTGGGGGACATTGTCTGCTTTGACCCCCGCACCCGGCGCACCGCTTCCGGCTACCTCAAGAGCCGTTTTCTGGACGACAAGCTCAGCGTGGGCATCCTTTTGGGCTTTGCCAAGTACCTGAAGGACCGGGGCCTCACCCCCAGCCGGCGGGTTTATGCCCACATCACCGTGTATGAAGAGGTGGGCCACGGCGGCAGCTCCAGCGTTCCGCAAGGGGTCACCGAGGCCATCTCTGTGGACATGGGCTGCGTGGGCGATGGGCTAAGCTGCACCGAGCGGCAGGTGAGCATCTGCGCCAAGGATTCCGGCGGCCCTTACAGCTACAGCATCGTGGGTAAGCTCATCGAAGCGGCAAAGAAAACAAACGCGGACTACGCGGTGGACGTTTATCCTCACTACGGCTCCGATGTGGAGGCAACCCTGAGCGCAGGCCATGACATCCGCCACGGGCTCATCGGCGCGGGGGTATTCGCCAGCCACGGCTACGAAAGAAGCCACATCGACGGCGTGTACAACACCCTGAAGCTGCTCTGCGGATACCTGGATTTGGTATAAAGATTTGAAAAAAGTATGCCCCCATTTCACCAAACCGCGGTGAAATGAGGGCATTTTTAATAAGCTTACCAGGTGACACCCACGGCGTAGGTGCCGTTTCCGGGGAATTCCGGGATCACATCCGTGCCTTTCTGGGCCAGCACCAGCGTCCACTCGTCGGCATCCTCTGCCAGATGGAACACCAGCACCACCCGGTTGGCCGTACCCCAAACCCGGAACTGGCAGGCAAAGGGCGCCTCCGGACAGGTGATGGTGCGATCCTCCAGATAGTTGATCCTGCCGGGGATCACTTCCAGATCGTCGGCAATCAGCTCCTGGTCTTCATCGGCCAGCACTGCGGAAACCACCTCGTCCATCTCCTCCACGGTCATGTGGGTGCGTTCCTCACCGGAAAGGCCGATTTCCGTTCCCTCGGTGTAGGCAAGCACCATCAAACCGGGGTGCTTCAGGGGGGTATTGTGAACGCCCCAATCCCAGGTTACCATTTCGGCGGAGGCTGGAACCATCAGGAACGTCCCAAGCAGCACCAGCGTCAGCAGCATTGCAGCTATTTTCTTCATAAAAACCATCCTCTATGATTTGTTGGCCAAACGCTCCTGCTTGGTTTTGGTAAAGCGCTCCAGAATGGGAATCAGCAGCAGGCACACAAAGGCCGCGGTGAAGCCGCCGTTATACAGGCAGTAGCCGCCATGGAGCATGGGCACCGAGGTAACCAGGGTATAGTGCATCATGCCGGCCAGGAAGGAATATTCCCAGCCATATTTTTTGGAGATGGGGCTCAGGCCGTTGGCGTAGCACAATCCAACCATGATGGCCTGGGCATTGATGGCGCCGGAGAAGCTGCCGCCGGTGAGCTCGGACAAAGCCCTAAACAGCCAGGAGGCAGCCAGATACCCCAGGATGATGGGCAGCACACTGCCGGGGTGAGAGCCGGAATTGCAGCAGGCCAGCATACAGAAGATGATGCCAAAGGTAATGCCGTTGAAGCTGCCGCCGATCAGATTGTAGTAGCCCAGGATGAACAGGCCGTAAATGCCCACATTCATCAGGAAAGCAGCCTTGCCGTAGGTGGAAGAGAAGCTCACCGCATTCTCAGGGTCCACCATCAGATTCCAATAGTCCTTTGGCCTGCAGCCCATGAGGAAAGCCGTCACCACCAGGATGCCGAATACCGTCAGGCAGAACGCATTCACCGTCAGCCGGGAGGCCACCTGCAGGGTTTCCGCGGCAGGAGCGGCGGGCAGCGCCACCCCGGTGGACTTATACAGCACCGCCTGGAGGAAGAAAGCGGTCATGCCCACGGGCACGGCGGCGTTGTACAAATCGAAGCCCTTGTGGACCTTAGGAGCATGGGCCAATCCCGCAGGGAGGAAGAAGCCAATGCACAGGCCCACCACCAGGGCCAGCGCCACACCGGGCAGGTTGAAGCCCACCGCTTCCGGCCGGGGATAGCGAACCATCAGCTCCGTAATCAGAGGTGCGATACCGGTGGAAAACAGCATCACATTCACATTGGCAGCAAATTTCTCCCGCTTCACCAGGCAGTAGAGCATCACACCCAGAATACTGGGCCACATATTCAGCACATTGATGCCCCAGGAGGTAAAGCCCAGGGTCAACAGGAACGCCAGGGTGGACACATTGTTGGCGGTTGCGCCGAAAAGGACAAACAACGCCAGGCAGAACAGCGCCACCAGGCCCATGTTCAAAAAGGTAGCCGCATAACCGCCTAAATAGAAATAGTTGGTGGAGATTTTATTGGGCTGGCTGATGATGCGATAGAGCCCGGAGAGCATCTGCCCCCGGTCCGGCATCAGCAATGCCGCCGCCAGAAACGCCACCGTAAAAAATCCGAACAGTGCTTTCAAAAAGTCGCTTTCGGAAAGAGCGTTTAGTTTTTTCATGGAATAACCTCTTAATTCTGTTGAGAAATGACAATTGTCAAAAAGTCGAAAAAAAGCTATAATTGGTGCATCCTTGACTGGAAAGAAGATAGCATAATGTTAACAAGACTGCACAAACCCTCTATTGGCAAGCGGGTGATGAAAACCTGCCTCTCCGCGCTGATCGTGGCGCTGTTTTACGACTATGCGCTGGGAGGCCGGAATCCCTGCTTTGCCTGCATCGGCGCGGTATACGGCATGGGCAGCAGCTTTAAGGAAGGCTTTCAGAACGGCTTCAACCGGTTCGTGGGCACCCTGTTGGGCGGCCTGCTGGTCATTCCCTTTTACTGGCTCTGCCTCAACGCGCCGGAGTACATTCCCTGGATCCCCTCGGAATTCTACATGGTGGCGGGCTTATTCTGCGTCATGGCTCTGAATCTGGCCTTTGGCGCTACCAGTGCCATCCAGCCCGGCGCCGTGGTCTACTTTGTGGTGATGTACACCCAGCCGGAGCACAGCTATGTCAGCTACACCATCGCCCGAATCATCGACACCGGTGTGGGCGCGGCGGTGAGTCTGGCCTTTTCCGCCCTATTCCGCAGCGATCCGGATAAATCCGGCATCAGCATGCGGGAGGCTTTCCGTCACTGGGCTCATCAGGCCGACGGTCATGTGGCCAGGCACGCTGCAAACCGGGAGAAGAAATGATCATCCCGGAGGCAGAATTGAGAAAGCCGTAAATCGGAATTTGGCGCTTAGCCCCCGCGGCCAATTCGTTACGAACCTTGGGCGGTCAACCCACAACTCCCGGGCCCCTTGACCGGTACTGCCGCTGTAAATAAGAATTTGGCGCTTAGCCCCCGCGGCCAATTCGTTACGAACCTTGGGCAGTCAACCCACAACTCCTGGGCCCCTCGACCGGTACTGCCGCTGTAAATAAGAATTCGGCAGGGAGGCTTCGCGGCCAATTTCGCACCGGGATTTTCGGTAATCGTCACCCCTACCCGCCCGGTAACGTTTTTGCGGTAGGGAAATGTCCAATTTTGCGTAGGGAATACATTTATGCATTCCGCAAGGTAACATCTTTTGAGGCAGTACATGGAGTGGGAAAACGGCGGATGATTCGTAGGGAATGCATTCATGCATTCCGAGGGTTGCTGTTTCAAAACCGGCAGGTTGAATGGGAAAACCTCAAAAATATGTCTTGGGAAATTACTTTTCAACAAACCGCGGAGGTTATCCAACGTTTCGGAACGCATAAATGCGTTCCCTACGCACCCGCCGGAAAGCGTCCCATTCATCTGCCCGCCAAATTCCAATTTACCTATCTGTCGAAAAAGCCAATTACCTTGCTCTTTTTCTATGCCAATCATTTGGGCTGCCCCACGGAAGTGGAGCAGCCCTTTGGGTTACTCAGGCTTTTTCCGCAGCCTCCACCACATGCTTCATCAGCACGGAGGTGGTCACGCTGCCTACGCCGCCGGGAACGGGGGTAATGGCCTCCACAATGGGCTCCACCTCAGCGAACTTCGCGTCACCGGCGATGCCGCCCAGTCCGCCCTTGGCATTGGGCTTGTTGGCATCCCAGTTAATAGACACGTCGATGACCACCTGGCCAGGCCGGACATAGTCGGCAGTCAGGGAGTTCAGCACACCGGCAGCGGACACGATGATATCCGCGTTCCTGCAAATTTCAGCGGTATTCACAGTTTTGGTGTGGCAAACGGTAACGGTGGCGTTCTTCTGCATCAGCATCATGGCAGCGGGCTTGCCCACCACCAGGGAGCGGCCGATGACCACAGCGTTCTTGCCCTTGCAGTCGATGCCATAGAAGTCCAGGATCTCCATGCAGGCGGCGGGGGTGCAGGGGGCATAGCCCAGATCCAGGCCCTCAAACACACCGGCATTGGACATGTGGGTCATGCAGTCCACATCCTTCTTGGGATCCAGCCGGTTGCAGATCTCGTTCTGGTCGCCTTTCAGGTGCTTGGGCAGGGGCCGGAACATGAGCACACCGTGGACGGAGGCATCGGCATTCACCTCATCGATGACAGCCAGCACCTGCTCCTTGGTGGCATCCTCGGGCAGCACGTAATTCTTCACAGCAACGCCCACCAGCTCCGCCCGCTTGGTAGCGCCCTTTTCGTAGCTCAGGTCGGAGGGATTCTCACCCACGCGGATGATGCCCAGGGTGGGGACAACGCCCTTTCCCCGCAGGGCAGCCGTTCTCTCTTGCAGATTGGCATTCAGGGCATCGGTTACTTCCTTGCCCAGCAGCTGTTTGGCCATAATAGTAATCCTCCACTTTATTACAAGATATTGGATGCAAGAAATAAGATATGGGATACGATACCAAATGATCTACCTTGTATCCTGTATCTTATAGCTTTGCTTGTTACTGTCCGAAGCCCGCCTTCACGGTATTGAAGATTGCGTCGGCCTTGGCGCAGTAGGTATTCAGCATACCATTTGCCTTGGCGTTCATTTCCTCGGCAACGGTGCGGTTTTTCAGGCTCTTGGTGTTGATGAACACATTCAGGGACGCAGCCTGCAAAGCGGCCTTGCAGCAAACAGCGCCGCAGCCCGCGTCGGAAACCGCCAGGCGGCTCCCCTTGGCGGCGAAAACCTCGATGTAGTCGATGGCCTGGCAGCACAGCTCCATGATGTGCATGGGAACGCCGCAGGCGGTGATGGTGGCCTCCTCCAGAATGGCATCCCGGTTGGGATCCTCCTTGGGAATGCCGTAGGCCTTGGCCAGGGGAACGAAGCCCTTGTCGTCAGCCTCCACCTGATCCAGCAGCTCCTTTTGCAGCGCGTCGCACTTCGCCTTCAGGTCGATGATCTCGGCCTCCACGTCGGCATATTTCTTTTTGCCCACAGTCAAAGAGCCAACCATGTTGCCCAGAGCGGTGCCGATGGCGCCAACCAGGGCAGCCGCGCCGCCGCCGCCGGGAGCGGGTGCATTGGATGCCAGTACCTCCACAAAGCTGCGGCAGGATTCCATTGTCATATCCATAGGTAAGTTTCTCCTTACAGTTCAGATAATCAGAAGATATAAGACACAAGATCGAAGACACCGGATATCCTTTATCGATGCCAAATCCAGAAAAAATCTGATATCTTGCGTCTTATATCGGAAAAGGACAGGCGGCGGTGGCCGCCTGTCCTCTAGGTGCAGGGGGGAATACTTCTTAGAACAGGCCGGAAATCTTGCCGTTCTCGTCCACGTCGATGCGCTCGGCGGCGGGAACCTTGGGCAGACCGGGCATGGTCATGATCTCACCGGTGAGGGCAACCAGGAAGCCGGCGCCGGCAGAGACCTTCACGTTACGCACGGTGACGGTGAAGCCGGTGGGTGCGCCCAGCTTGGTCTGATCGTCGGTGAAGGAATACTGGGTCTTGGCCATGCAGATGGGCATCTTGTCGTAGCCCAGGTCGGTCAGGGTCTTGATCTGCTTCTCGGCATTGGCGGTGAAGTTCACACCGTCGCCATGGTAGATCTTCTTGACAATGGCCTCGATCTTCTCCTTGATGCTCAGATCCAGCTCATAGGAGAAAGTGAAATCATTGGGCTGGTCGCACAGGCGGACAACCTCGTTGGCCAGGGCAATGCCGCCCTCGCCGCCCTTGCTCCAAACCTCGGACAGAGCAACGTTGACACCCAGCTCCTTGCACTTCTTCTCAACCAATGCCAGCTCGGCCTCGGTGTCCTGGGGGAACCGGTTGATGGCAACCACGCAGGGCAGCTTGTAGACCTTAGTGATGTTCTCCACATGACGCAGCAGGTTGGGCAGGCCCTTCTCCAGAGCCTCCAGGTTCTCGTTGCCGGTTTCGGCCTTGGGCACGCCGCCGTTGTACTTCAGAGCACGGACGGTAGCAACCAGAACCACGCAGCTGGGCTTCAGTCCGGCCATGCGGCACTTGATGTCCAGGAACTTCTCAGCGCCCAGGTCAGCACCGAAGCCAGCCTCGGTGATGGTGTAGTCGCTGAGCTTCAGAGCCACCTTGGTGGCGGTGACGGAGTTGCAGCCGTGGGCGATGTTGGCGAAAGGACCGCCATGTACGAATGCGGGAGTGTGCTCCAGCGTCTGAACCAGGTTGGGCTTCAGGGCGTCCTTCAACAGGGCAGCCATAGCGCCCTGGGCGTTCAGGTCACCGGCGGTGACGGGCTTGCCGTCCCGGGTGTAGGCAACAACCAGCCGGGCCAGGCGGGCCTTCAGGTCGTTAACGTCGGAAGCCAGGCACAGAACGGCCATGACCTCGGAAGCCACGGTGATGTCGTAGCCATCCTCACGGGGCATGCCGTTGGTCTTGCCGCCCAGGCCGTCCACCACGAAGCGGAGCTGACGGTCGTTCATGTCCACGCAGCGGCGCCAGACGATCTGGCGGGGGTCGATGTTCAGAGCGTTGCCCTGATAGATATGGTTATCGAGCATTGCAGCC
>JAXECZ010000145.1:0-14785 GCA_034104845.1 Faecousia sp.
GGAGCAGAAAAAGCAGGACTACAACCACCGCTGCACCGTCTGCGGCCGCACGGATGTGACCAATCCCGAATTGGAATTCCGCTACTGCTCCCGGTGCAAGGGCTATTACTGCTACTGCCAGGATCACATCAACAACCATGTCCACATTGAGTAACGGCGAAAGGAACACACCATGGAAAAATTTATCATGGCTCTGGATTCCGGCACCACCTCCAACCGATGCATCCTTTTCGACAAAAAGGGCGAGATCTGCTCCATGGCCCAAAAGGAATTCACTCAGCTCTTCCCCCAGCCCGGCTGGGTGGAGCACAATGCGGATGAGATTTTCGACACCATGCTTCTTGTCGCCCGGCAGGCCCTGGCAAACATCGGAGCCACCGCAGAAAACATTGCCGCCATCGGCATCACCAACCAGCGGGAAACCACGGTTGTGTGGAACCGGCACACCGGGGAGCCCGTCTGCAACGCAATCGTCTGGCAATGCCGCCGGACTGCCGAATTCTGTGAAACACTCCGCAGCGAAGGGCTGACCGACACCATCCGGCAGAAAACCGGCCTGGTGATCGACCCCTATTTCTCCGGCACCAAGATTCGCTGGATCCTGCAAAATGTCCCGGGTGCCAAGGAGCTTGCCAACCGGGGAGAGCTGCTCTTCGGCACCGTGGAAACCTGGCTCATCTGGAAGCTCACCGGAGGCCGGGTTCATGTGACGGACTATTCCAACGCCTCCCGCACCATGCTCTTTAATATCCACAGCCTGAGCTGGGATGAGGAAATCCTGAACCGGCTGGAAATCCCCGCCTCCATGCTGCCCACCCCCATGCCCTCCAGCTGCTGCTATGGCCGGACGGAGCCCCAGTTTTTCGGTGCCCCCATCCCCATCTCCGGCGCGGCGGGTGACCAGCAGTCCGCCTTGTTCGGGCAGGCCTGCTTCCAGCCCGGGGACGCCAAATGCACCTACGGCACCGGCGCTTTCCTGCTGATGAACACAGGCAGTACGCCGATCTTCTCCCGGAATGGACTGGTCACCACCATTGCCTGGGGCTTAAACGGCCAGGTCAGCTACGCCCTGGAGGGTTCCATTTTTGTGGCGGGTGCCGCGATTCAATGGCTGCGGGACGAGCTGCGGCTCATTGATTCCGCCGCCGACTCGGAGTACCTGGCCCGCCGGGTGAGCGATACCAACGGCTGCTACATCGTCCCCGCCTTTACGGGGCTGGGCGCACCCTATTGGGATGCCTATGCCCGGGGAGCCATTGTGGGCCTGACCCGTGGGGTAAACAAATACCACATCATCCGGGCCACTCTGGATTCCATCGCCTACCAGGTTTCGGATGTGCTTGCCGCCATGGAGTCCGACGGAAATCTCCGGCTGTCCAAGCTCAAGGTGGATGGCGGAGCCAGCGCCAACAATCTTCTGATGCAGACCCAGGCCAACATCACAGACGCGCCGGTGTGCCGTCCTGTCTGCGTGGAAACCACCGCCTTGGGTGCCGCCTACCTGGCTGGCCTGGCAGTGGGCTACTGGAAAAATCAGGAGGAGATTCAGCGCAATTGGTCGGTGGATCGATCCTTTACCCCGGACATCAGCCGTCACGAGCGGGAGAAGCTGCTCTCCGGCTGGCGGAAGGCCGTTTCCTGCTGCGGCGGCTGGGAGAAAGAATAAAGCAAAGCATTGCAGCGGAGCGACAAGTTCCGGCATGACGCTGTGGCGGCGAAAAATGTTTTGGATGCTGCGCCGTCTTTTGCCCGCCGGGGCGCATAGAATGTTCCATACTTCTGAAATTTGAGGTGGTCGTATGGAACCTGTTGCAAACCGAAATCAAATCACCCTGCGGGGAAGCCTGGTCTCACTTCCGGAATACTCCCACGAAAACCACGGAAAGCGTTTTTACCGTTTTTTGCTGGAGGTGCCCCGGCTCTCCGGTGCTATTGACACGCTGCCTGTGATCACCGAGGAGACCATTCTGAACGCCGTGGATCTGTCCGGCGGAGAAATGCTCACCGTCACCGGGCAGGTGCGCTCTCACAATCTGCGAAGCAGCGGGAAGCGGCATCTGTCGGTTTTTGTCTTTGCCGCCTCCATCCTGGCAGAGGACGGAGAGCCCATCAACACCGTGGAGCTGGATGCTATTGTCTGCCGGGAGCCAACCTATCGCCGGACCCCCCTGGGGCGGGAAATCTGCGATGTGATGCTGGCGGTGCCCAGGCCCTTTCACCGGGCGGACTATCTGCCCTGCATCCTTTGGGGCAAGGTGGCGGCAGAGGCTTCCCGGTGTGCCGTGGGCGACTCGCTGGTGCTGAACGGCCGCCTGCAAAGCCGGATCTACACCAAGCTCACCGAGGATGGCCCTCAGGAGCGGACAGCCTATGAAGTCTCCGCCCTGACCGCCCAATTTCCCGGTTCCATGCCCCAGACCAACTAAAACGATATCCAGGAAAGACAGAGGAAGAAAATGAAAGAGAAAGTTGCCGCCATTATAGACATTTTAAAGCAGAGATACCCCGACGCCGTCTGCGCCCTGCAATACAAAAAGGACTACGAGCTGATGATTGCCGTTCGGCTGTCCGCCCAGTGCACCGACGCCCGAGTCAACCAGGTCACCCCGGCGCTCTTTGCCGCCTATCCCACCCTGGAGGCCATGGCAAACGCGGACATCACCGATGTGGAAAACCATGTCCGCTCCTGCGGCTTTTACAAACACAAGGCGAAAGACATCGTCCTGGCCTGTCAAATGCTCCTTTCCGACTTTGGCGGCAAGGTTCCCGGCACCATGGAGGAGCTGCTGCGGCTGCCCGGCGTGGGACGGAAAACCGCCAATCTGCTGCTGGGGGACATCTACGGAGTGCCCGGCAGCGTGGTGTGCGATACCCACTGCATCCGCATCTGCGGCCGTCTGGGACTGAGCACCGGCAAGGAGCCGGAAAAGGTGGAGCAGCAGCTGCGGAAAATTCTGCCGCCGGAGGAGAGCTCCGACTTCTGCCACAGGATCGTGCTCTTTGGGCGGGACATCTGCACCGCCCGGAATCCCAGCTGCGGCAGCTGCCCGCTGACCTTCTTCTGCACCCAGTTTTCCCCGGAATGAATGCATGCCCTCCCCTCTTGACGCATAGAATGCGGACAAGGGGGGATCTTTCTTGCGGGGTAGCAAACCCATTTTTTATCGTGCCCTGATGCTCACCGGGGTGAATCTTCTGCTGCGGGCTGTGGGGACATCCTTCCATGTGTATCTTTCCCGGCTCATTGGCGCCGCCGGGATCGGGCTGCTGCAGCTGGTAATGTCCGTGGGGAATCTTGCCATGGTGGCCGGTATCGGCGGCATCCGCACCGCCACCATGTATTTAACCGCCGAGGAGCTGGGAAAAAACCGGCCTCAAAATGTCAGCCGTATTCTGTCCGCCTGCTTTCTCTACAGTATCCTGTGCAGCTGCGCCGTGGCGGCTTTTTTGTATTTTGGAGCACCCATGCTGGCGGAAAGCTGGATTGGAAACAGGCAAACCATTCCGGCGCTGAAAATCTTCGCCGCCTTTCTGCCCGCCGTCTGCCTCAGCGGTGTGATGAGCGGGTATTTCACCGCTGCCAACCGGATCGGGACCCTGGCCCTGGTGGAGGTGGCGGAGCAGCTCTGCTCCATGGCTGTCACCACGCTGGCGCTGCTCTTCTGGGCAGGGAAAGACGCGGAGCGCTCCTGCATCAGCGTGGTATTGGGCGGCAGCGTCAGTGCCTGCCTGACCCTTGTGCTCTTGGTCTGGCTCCGGCTGCGGGAACGGCCCAAAAGGAGCGCCGCCTTTCCTGTGCGGCAGCGGCTGCTCCAGGCAGCTCTGCCCCTGGCCGGGGCGGATGTGGTGCGCTCCGGCATCACCACGGCAGAAAACCTGCTGGTGCCCAAGCGGCTGGCCCTGTGCAGCCAGGTGCCGGATGCTCTCAGTGCCTTTGGCCGAATCAGCGGCATGGTTTTCCCGGTGATGATGTTTCCTGCCTGCATTCTCTTTGCGCTGGCGGAGCTGCTGATTCCGGAGCTGGCCCGCTGCCGTGCCGCCGGGCAGGAAAAGCGGATTCAATATCTGGTACGCAGGGGTCTGTGGGCCGCCATGCTCTATGGGGTGTTTTTCAGCGGACTGATCTTTCTTTTCGCCCGGCCCCTGTGCAGCTCTCTGTACCGCAACGATGCCGCCGGAGAGAGCCTGCGCTGCTATGCTGTGATGATCCCCTTTCTCTACTGTGATGCCATCACCGACGCCATGACCAAGGGCCTTGGCCAGCAAAAGATCTGCGTCCGCTACAACATCCTCACCTCTGCCATGGATGTGGCGCTGCTGTTTCTGCTGCTGCCGGTTTTCGGCATGAAAGGCTATTATTTCAGCTTTCTCATCACCCATCTGCTGAATTTCGTTCTCAGTCTGCGGCGGCTGTGCGTCATCACCGGCTTCCGGATTCCCTTTTCCGTTCCCGCCCTTACCGCCAGCGCGGGACTGCTTGCCGCCTGGATCGGGACGCGCATCCCCTGGCTGTTTGTCCCCGCCTTTTTCCTGCTGCTTCGCATTCTGGGTGTATTAGGCTCCGAAGAAATTCGCTGGCTGCGGCAGCTGATTTTCCGTCCGCGGCTCAAGGGACGGTTGACCCAGGAGGCAGGATAAACTATAATAGAAGCCATCACAAAGGAAAGCTCAGGTGGTCTGCGATGAAAAAATGGGTTTTCTTTCTCTCTGTCATGGCGCTGCTGTTGGGCGTTGGCATTCTTCTGTCCGCCTACTGTGTTTCTCTGCCTGCTGCATCTCCGGCCGCCAGCAGTCCAGCTCCCGATTTCTATATCCTCAATACCAGCACGAAGGTTTTCCATCTTCCCTCCTGCCCCAGCACAGGAAAAATGAAGGACAGCAACAAGCTTTCCTCCACCCAGTCCCGGGAGGAGCTGATCGCCGATGGCTATTCCCCCTGCGGAAACTGCGACCCCTAATGCAAAAGCCGCCCGAGCCGGGCGGCTTTTGCGATAAAAAAACGATCAGATGGGTATCATCAAGCCGGTCCAGATCAGGCCGCAGATGATGACAAACATGGTAACGACGGAGCACACACTGGTCCAAACCACGATTTGCGTGGCCAGCTGCTCGTCGTTCCCCATCTGCCCCGCCATCACCGCGCTGGACACGGCAGCGGGAGTGGCAAACAGGGCAATCAGCGCGGGATAGTCCACACTGGTGCAGGTGATCAGATCGGTGTAGGTGCTGACAAGATACACCGTGCCCAGGGAAAGCACCGGCGCAATCACATTCCGCCAAAGGGTGCCCACAAGGATCTCCCGGCGCATGTCCCCCACTGCCGAAAAGCTGAACTGCCCGCCCAGCACCACCAGGGCAAAGGCCGTGGCAATGGAGCCCAGTTGAGAGATCGCGGTGTAGAAAAAGGGAAGATTGCCGCTGAGGGTGAACACCACCCGTCCGAAGAGCTTTTCCTCCGCTTCCCGAATCAGAATGCAGCCCAGGCCCAAGGCAATTCCCCGAATCAGGGGATTCCGGGTCACGTTGCGGGCCACCCGTTTGAGATTACCCTCTCCCCCCTGGGGATGGAGGAAGACCGTCAGAGAAATCACCGCCAGGATGTTCATCACCGGGATGCACATGGCGGTCATGATGGCGGAAACCGCCTCCGCCGGCTCTCCGCCCAGAATGCCCGCCAGGGTGACGCCAATGATGGCGGTATTGCTGCGAAAGGTGCTTTGCAGCAGCACGCCCTTGCGCCGGGGATCCTTGGTGGCCAGGGGGGCAGTGAGCCAGCCCAGGCCGAAGACAGCCACCATGAGCAGCATGCAGAACAGCACCAGTCGCCAGGGGATATCCGAAAAGCTTCCGATTTTATAGGTATTCAAGAACAGCTTCATGGGAAGCAGGTATTGAAAGCAGAGCCTGTTGCCAATGCGGACAAACTCCTCCGACAAAAAGCCCCGCTGCCGCAGGAAATAGCCAAAGAGAATCAGCAGCATAATGGGAAAAATGGAATTGATTCCCGTGGAAAAAACAGAAAACAGTGTCATTTTACATTCTCCTCTCCGGCAGTTTTCCGGCTCCGGCGGAACCGGAAGAGGATATTTCCCATACTTCTGGAAATATGTGCCTCCATTGCCGCTCTGGCCTGTTCCTCCCGGCCCTCATGAATCCATTCCAGAATCTGCCTGTGCTCCTGAAGGGAAAGGGCCTCGTGCTCCCGATCCCGCTGCTGGGTCGCGGAGGAGGGACCGTTCCAAAGAGAGGTGAGCAGCTGAAACAGCTTCCCATTGTCCGCCGCTTTCCAGATGGCGGTGTGGAATTGTTGATTGTAGTCCTGATATTCCTGCTCACTCATGGTGTCCCGATGATCCTGGGCCCACTGCTGCAGCGCCGTCAGCTCCCGGGTATCCATGGCATTTCCGGCAGCTCTTGCCGCCGCCTCCCCCTCCAGCAGAATACGAACCTGAAAATGATCCTGAATGAATTTCTCGTCGATTCCGGTGACGATGGCTCCCCGGTTCATCCGCAGCTCCAGCAGTCCCTCCGCCGCCAGAGACTGAAAAGCCTCCCGCACCGGCGTGCGGGATACGCCCAGCCTGGCCGCCGTTTCCGTCAGGCTCAGCTCTTCCCCGGGCTGATACTCCCCGGAAAGCAGTGCCTTTCTTAAAACAGCCGTCACCCGCACCCGAATGGGCAGCACCTGAATCGTTTCCATAGAATCCCCTCCAATTCTTTTGTTTATCCTAACACGAAACACGAAAGAAATCAATCACGGCATTTTTCGGTCAATGGTTTGCAGGGCAGAAAGGCGAATTGGAATTCAAAAAACCGCCCTACGAACGCGTCATACGCCAGCTTCCCAACCGGCTTTGCTTTCCGATACGGAGATTTTTACAAAAAATATGCTTAGTTTTTATGGATTCTGATGATTTTCTTCCTGTTTTCCCAAAGGGCTTGCATTGGTTCTGTTTCTGTGCTACAGTATCAGAAATGAATATTGTATACGATATTCAATTTTTAAAACAAAGGAGCGCTGGATATGCACGCCATCGAAAAGATTCTGGCCCGGAATGCCGGAGTCCCGTCTGTAAAGTGCGGCGAGATCGTCACCGCCAATGTGGATTTCGCCGAAATCAACGACCTGTACCTGCAAACCGTGTACTCGTTCTACGAAATGGGCGGCAAAACGGTTTGGGACAATACCCGGGCCGCCTTCGTCTTCGACCACTACGCCCCCTGCCCCACCATCAAAACCGCCTCCAATCACAACGAAATGCGCCAATTCGCCCAGAAGAATGACCTGAAATATCATTTCGATGTGAACTCCGGCGTTTGCCATCAGGTAATGGCGGAGGCCGGTGTGGTCTATCCCGGCATGATTCTGGTGGCCACCGACAGTCACACCACTACCCACGGTGCCTTCGGCGCTCTGGGCACCGGCTGCGGCGCTACGGACATGGCCTGCATCCTGATGACGGGGCAGATGTGGTTCCGGGTGCCGGAGATTCTAGAGATCCGTCTGGAGGGGCAGCCTCAGAAAGGTGTGTATCCCAAGGATGTGATCCTCAATGTGTTGGGGAAAATCAAGGCCGACGGCGCGGTGTACAAGTGCATCGATTTCACCGGCAGCTATGTGGATGCTCTGGACGTTCCCGGCAGAATGACCATCTGCAACATGGCTGTGGAAATGGGCGCGAAAACCGCCTATATGCAGCCCAATCAGGCGGTGCTGGATTATGTCTCCCAGCGGGCGGTCCGGCCCTATCAGGTGGTGACCACCGACCCGGATTTTGAATATGCCCAGAGCTTCCTCTTCGATGTTTCCGCCATGGAGCCCGCGGTCTCCTGCCCTCACGATGTGGACAATGTGCGCCCCATCTCCCAGGTGGCAGCGGAGAACATCCCCCTGAACCAAGCCTACATCGGCAGCTGCACCAACGGCCGCACCGAGGATATTGGCCAGGCCGCCGCCATTCTGAAAGGAAAGCACATCCCCAAATATTCCCGGCTGCTGGTGGTTCCCGCCTCCGCCCAGGTGCTGCAGCAGTGCATGGAGCTGGGTTACATCCAAACCCTGGTAGACGCAGGCGCCACCCTGGTCTCCCCCGGCTGCGCCGCCTGCCTGGGTACCCACGAGGGGATCCTGGCCCCCGGCGAAAACTGCATCACCTGCACCAACCGGAATTTTAAAGGCCGCATGGGCTCCAACCAGGCAAATCTGTATCTTGCCAGCCCCGCCACTGTGGCCGCCAGCATCCTATGCGGAAAAATCACCGATCCCCGACCCTATCTGGACGGAATGGAGGCATGACCATGGAAACAGTACGAACAGGAAAAGCCCTGGTTGTGGGCAATAACATTGACACGGATATGATTTATCCCGGCCGTTTCCTGGAGCTCACCGATCCCGGGCAAATCGGCAGTCACTGCCTGGCAGGAATTTCCGAGGACATCGCCCCTCATTTCCCCCAGGGCGGAATTGTGGTGGCTGGCACCAATTTCGGCTGCGGCTCCAGCCGGGAGCACGCACCCATTGCTCTGCTGAACATGGGGGCAGCTGCCGTTCTGGCGGACAGCTTTGCCCGAATCTTTTTCCGCAATGCCATCAATTTGGGTCTGCCGGTGATCGTCTGCAAGGGAATCGCCGCAAAGGTCAAGGATGGTCAGACCCTCCGGCTGGATATGAACGCCGGTACCGTTACCATTGAGGAAACCGGGGAGATCCTCCCGGCGGAGGCCCTGGGCGATAAGGCAATGGAAATCCTCAGCGCCGGCGGCATCAAACCCATGATGCGCGCCCGGTTCGCTTCCAAGGAATAAGACTTGCCCCGATTCTCATTTCGGAATCGGGGCATGTTCTATTTCAGCTTATACAGCACTCTGGGTCTGCCGCCGGTGCCATAGTCAATGGAGCTTTCCAGCTGGCCGGTTTCAATCAGATAGTTCAGATAGTTTCGCACCGTCACCTTGGACAGGCCGGAGGATTGGGAGATGCTCTCACAGGTGTGAGCCTGGTCCCGTTCCTCCCGCAGGAGGTTTTCGATGGCCTGGAGGGTCTTTCCGTTCAGGCCCTTTCGCAGATCCCGGGAGCGCTCCTCCCCGGTGAAGCCATTCCCCAGCAGCTTGTCCACCACCGCCTGATCGGCCCATTTGCTGCTTTTCACCAGGTTCATCCGGCCAAGGTATTTCTGCACCGCCTCCTGAAGCCTGGAAAAGGAAAAGGGCTTGATGATAAAGTCCTCAATTCCCAGCCGGAGCGCTTCCTCCACCACGGACATTTCCGTGGCGGCGGTGAGCATGATCACCCCGGTTTGCATGCCGCAGCTGCGGATGCTTCTTAGCAGCTCCATGCCGCTCAGCATGGGCATGTACACATCCACCACTGCCAGCTGAATTTCATGCTCCTTTAAATAGGCCAGAGCATCCCTGCCATTGGAAAACGTGGCCTCCACCTGCAGCTGGGGGAACTGAGAAAGATATTGGGCGTTCAGCTGAGACAGCATGGGATCGTCCTCAACGATAATCACTCGAATCATATTCCGTTTTCTCTCCGTTTTTTGTTAAAGATCAAGGTAAAGGTAGTGCCGGCATCCGGCTCCGAGTCCACCTCCAGGCTGGCCTGATGCCGGTCGGCGATGTTGCGGATCAGGTTCATGCCATAGCCTCTGCCCTCCGTGGCCTTGGTGCTGTAGCCGCTGTCAAAAATATGCTGCAGCCCCTCCGGCGGGATGCCGATACCGGTGTCGGATACCACCAGCAGCAGGCCCGTTTCATCCTCCGTGATTTGCAGGACGATTCTTCTGGTTCGTTTATCCGGCACCGCGTTTACCGCTTCAATGGCATTTTCCAGCAAATTGCCCACGATGGTCACCAGCTCCGCCGTGCTGAGGTACTGGCTGTGCTCCGGGAGAATGGAATTGGTCAGCAGGGTCATGTGGATATCCAGCTCCCGGGTATTGTTCAGCTTCCCCAGAATCAGGGCGGCCACATTGGAATTGTGAATCAGCTGGATCACCGGGCCGATGCTCTGGGCCTGGGTTGCCGATACGCTGCCGATGTAGTTCAGCGCCTCCTCCGCCCGGCCCATCTGCAGCAGACCGCTGATAACCTGGAGCTTGTTCATAAACTCATGGTTATTGGCCCGCAGAGCGGAAATGATGTTCCGGCTGCCGCTGAGCTGCTCCGCCCGCCGGAAGGCTTCACTTTTGTCTTTCAAAATCAGCACCTGTCCGGTGCAGCTGCCGCCGGATTTCGTCAGCACACTTCCGGTCAGCAGGTTGGGACGGCTGGTAGCCAGATTCTCTCCCTCCACATTTCTTAGGCTCTCCCCGTCCTGGCGGCGCAGCAGCGCATCCACCGGCCTGCCAAGCAGCAGCGCCTCGTGCTGCCCCAGGGTTTTCACCGCCGCAGCATTGACAAAACGGATTTTCCCATCCGTGTCCAGAGAGATGATGCCCTCATCCAGGCTGTTGAGAATGTCATTCTGAACCAAATACACCCGGAGCAAATCCTCCGGTTTGGCCCCTCGCAGCTGTTTTTTCAGATAGAACGCCAGAAAGCCGCTGAAAAGCAGGGTGCAGGCAGTCAGCAGCAGGAAAAGCTTTCCATAGGTGCGGTTGATATCGCTGTGCAAGGCCTCGATCCGGCTCCGGGTGGTGCTTGCCATGACAAAGCCGATCACCTTTCCGTCATCCTCCAGCACCGGGCTGAAATACCGGTGCTGATAGCCCATGGTGCCGGTGGCATCGGAAAAATACCGCTCCCCCGCCAGGGCCCGCTGCTCGTCACCGCCCACAAAGCTGCCGCCAATGCGTTCATGCACAATGTGGTAGATTCTAACCGAGTGCTCATCCGCAATGGATAGGATGTCCAGGTCTGCGGTTTTCTCCACCAGATCATCCAGGTATGCAAGCAGCGCTTCCGGACAGCTGCCCTGGCTCAGCGCCTGCCGCACCGAATCATAGGACGACAGGGTCTCGGCGATGGAGGAAAGACCGTTGTCGATTTTTTCCTGCATGGTGCTCAGGGAATATCGCAGGGTCAGGGTCAGCGTAATACCCAGAAGAATCAGCCAGATGGATAAAATCGCCGCAACCACCAGGACAAAAAACGGCGTGGTGCTGTTCTTCCGGCTGCCAAAGCCGCCAAAGATCATGATATCCCCCATTCCCTGATTTGTATTATGCCAATCAACTCAGCATAGTGGAATTGGGAAACCCGCTGGGTCAGCACGATAGGCACGCTTCCTTATTCTAGCATGATTCTTCTCCGGATGCAAGAATCGGGAAAATGCCGGGCAGAATATTTACTTTACTTTCTAAAGCTTTTCAAGGAGAGAAAAAAGGTGTATAGTAGTTTTTAACAAATACACCGTTGAATTCCAGCGTGTTTTGTTGAATTTTTCACCCGATACAAAAGGAGGTATTCTATGGATTATGCAAAAGAATCCCTGCGGCTCCACGGCGAGTGGAAAGGCAAAATCGAAGTGAGGGCTGTGGTGCCCGTCGCCACCAAGGAGGATCTGTCCCTGGCCTACACCCCCGGCGTTGCCCAGCCCTGCCTGGAGATTCAAAAGGATGTAAACAAGTCCTATGAGCTGACCCGCCGCCACAACCTGTGCGCCGTGATCACCGACGGCTCCGCCGTTCTGGGTCTGGGCGACATTGGCCCCGAGGCCGGCATGCCGGTGATGGAGGGCAAGTGCGTCCTGTTCAAGGCCTTCGGCGACGTGGATGCGTTCCCCCTGTGCGTTAAAACCAAGGATGTGGACGAATTCGTCAACGCCGTGGCTCTGATCTCCGGCTCTTTCGGCGGCATCAACCTGGAGGATATCGCCGCTCCCCGCTGCTTTGAAATTGAGCGGAAGCTGAAGGAGAAGACCGACATTCCCATCTTCCACGACGATCAGCACGGCACCGCCGTCATCACCCTGGCCGGCCTGACCAACGCGCTGAAGGTGGTTGGCAAGAAGAAAGAGGATGTGAAGATCGTCACCTCCGGCGCAGGCGCTGCCGCCATCGCCATTGTGAAGCTGCTGCTTTCCGCCGGCTTCAAGAACATTGTCATGACCGACCGTACCGGCGCCATCTACGAAGGACGGGAGGGCCTGAACTGGATCAAGAAGGAAATGGCCCAGGTGACCAATCTGCAGAAGGAATCCGGCAAGCTGGCTGACGTGATCAAAGGCGCGGATGTGTTCATCGGCGTGTCCGCCCCCGGCACCCTGACCACTGAAATGGTGAAGACCATGGCCAAGGACGCCATTGTGTTCGCCTGTGCCAACCCCACCCCCGAAATTTTCCCCGAGGATGCCAAGGCGGGCGGCGCAGCGGTCGTTTCCACCGGCCGCAGCGACTACCCCAACCAGATCAATAACGTTCTGGCTTTCCCCGGCATTTTCCGCGGTGCTTTCGACGTTCGCGCCTCCGACATTAACGAGGAGATGAAGATGGCCGCCGCCAACGCGCTGGCAAGCCTGGTTTCCGACGAAGAGCTCAGCGCCGACTACATCATCCCCGCCGCTTTCGACAAGCGGGTTGGCCCTGCCGTGGCCAAGGCCGTTGCCGAGGCTGCCCGGAAGAGCGGCGTGGCCCGCATCTGAGCGCATCCTTTTTAGCAAGCTTACCCAGCAGCAACAAAACGACATTATAGTAAGGAGAGATTCTTTATGAAAAAGAATGGCTATCAGCTGTTCAATCTTCCCTGGCCTGTTTTTGCCATTTGCTCCGCTGTTATCCTGCTCTGTGCATATCTGGGCTGGCTGCCCACCGGCATGGCCGGCTGCTTTGCGTTCATGATCGTCATCGGCACCGTTCTCAATGAGATCGGTGAGCGCACTCCCATCATCAACTCCTACCTGGGCGGCGGCGCCATCGTCATCATCTTTGGTTCCGCGCTGCTCAACTACTTCAACCTGCTGCCCACCAAGACCGTTGACGGTGAAAGCGTCAGCTATGTCTTCAAGGGCATCACCACCTTCTTCAAGGGCGACGGCGCTTTCCTGGACTTCTACATCGCCGCTCTGATCACCGGCTCCATCCTGGGCATGAACCGCAAGCTGCTGATGAAAGCCGCTGCCCGTTACTTCCCCGCCATCTTCGGCGGCCTGATCCTTTCTTTCGCCCTGTGCGTGGGCCTGGGTGCCATCACCGGCTTCGGTGCTGTTAAGGCTCTTCTGCTGATCGCTCTGCCCATCATGGGCGGCGGCATGGGCGCGGGCGCCACTCCCCTGTCCAAGATTTTTGAGTCCACCGGCACCATGACTGCTGCCGATGCCATCTCCATCATGACCCCCGCCGTGGCAATCGGCAACGCCATCTCCATCGTCATGGCCGGTATCATCGTGAAGATCATCAAGGACAAGAAGTGGAACGGTAACGGCGCTCTGATGCAGGCCGGTTCCGTGGATCCCAAGGAGCTGGAGATTTCCCCCGAGATGCAGAAGAAGCGCGATGACATCAATGTTATCAATCTGGGCATCGGCCTGCTGGTTTCCTGCTCTTTCTTCATCTGGGGCTTCATCCTGTCCGGCGTTTGGAAGAACTACATCTCCTCCACCGTTACCATCCACGCCTATGCCTGGATGATCATCACCGTTGCGATCTGCAAAATCTTTAACCTCATTCCCGAGCGCATCGAAGTTGCCTGCTATCAGTGGTTCCAGTTCATCATGAAGAACCTGACTACCACGCTGCTGGTCGGCATCGGTCTGTGCTATCTGAACATCAATACCGTGATCGAGACCTTCACCCTGCAGTATCTGCTGCTGTGCCTGGTGACCTGCCTGGGCGCTTTCTTCGGCGCTGCCATCGTGGGCAAGCTGGTTGGCTTCTACCCCGTGGAGTCCGGCCTGACCGCTGGATTGTGCATGGCCAATATGGGCGGCACCGGTGACGTAGCGGTTCTGTCCGCTGCCAACCGCATGGAGCTGATGCCCTTCGCGCAGATCTCCTCCCGTCTGGGCGGAGCGATCATCCTGCTGCTGGGCAGCCTGTTGCTGAGCCTTCTGGGCGGTATGCTGTAAGCTTTCCACCTAACCGGGCGCTGCCAGAATCTGGCAGCGCCCTTTGTTTAAGGAGTTATCATGAATTGTATCCAATGCGGGTCTTCCGCCCAGGACTATCCTTTCCACGTTCTTCCGGTACAGACGCTCCACATCCGGGATCTGACAGGAGAGAAACGGGTGCAGGCCCTGGGGGATTTTGAAGATCACTGCGTCTGCCGCAAATGCGCGGAGCGGAAGCTCAGCAACATTTTGAACAACCGGAGAGCAACCGTCAAAGCGGCGCTGCCCTTTTTCCTGGCCATATTGGCAGGTATCGCTCTTGCTGCATTTTTCTGGAGCCGCAGCGGCGCTTTCCGTCTGCTTGGACTGGCCATGCTGGGCTGCGGCTTGCTGGGCAGCATCAGTACGCTTCAGGCAGGAGAGAAAAAGCGGAGCCGGTTCGCCCCCCTATCTCACGACCAGGCTCTTACCCAGGCCGCTTGGGAATGCTTTTTGGAGGCGGCTCCGAAAAAGAATGACATCAACGACATCACCTATATCCCCATCAACCAGGAAACCCTGGCGAGGAAAAACGGGGATTTGATGATTCTCTACGATCTTCTTCCGGAAATTGCCCTCCAGGCCCACCAGCGGATCCATGGCCAGGAGGAAGCGAAATAGCTCCTCCGGGCAAATACCGATTACGGCGATCGGGTTTCATAAGCATACTGACAATTGGAATTTGGCGGGGAGGCCCCGCAGCCAATTCGTTACGAACCTTGGGCAGTTGACCCACAACTCCTGGGCCCCTCGACC
>JAXECZ010000181.1:0-9953 GCA_034104845.1 Faecousia sp.
GGGCGAATTAAAGGACGGCTGCTTTACCTGCATGGAGATCACCAATTCGGAGGATACCGCCATTGTGGGCTGCGCCATTGACATTGGCACCACCACGGTGACCATGGTACTCACGGATTTGCAGTCCGGTAAGATCCTGGCCAAGGGCTCCTCCGGCAACGGTCAGATCCGCTACGGCGCGGATGTGATCAACCGCATCATCGAGCAGGGGAAATCCGGCGGCCGGAAGAAGCTCCAGGATGCCATCATCAAGGAGACCCTTTCTCCCATCATTGCCAACCTTTGTAAGAGCGCAAACGTTTCCGCAAGAAGCATCCTGCGGCTCAGCATTGGCGCCAACACCACCATGAACCACCTGTTTGTGGGGGTGGATGCCCAGTCCGTGCGGATGGAGCCCTATGTGCCCAGCTTCTTTGCCTGGGAAGGACTGCTGGCCGGTGACGTGAAGCTCCCCGCCAACCCCCTGGCTCCCGTGCTCATCGCTCCCAACATTGGCTCCTATGTGGGCGGTGACATCACCGCCGGTACTCTGGCGGCAGGACTGTGGGATCAGGACGAAATGAGCCTGTTCATCGACCTGGGCACCAACGGCGAGATCGTCTTCGGCAACCGGGACTTTATGATGAGCTGTGCCTGCTCCGCCGGGCCCGCCTTTGAGGGCGGCGACATCTCCTGCGGGATGCGGGCCACCGACGGTGCCATTGAGGCCTGTACCCTGGACAGAGACACCATGGAGCCGAAGCTTTCCATAGTAGGCGACCCGGGGCAGCGTCCTGTGGGCATCTGCGGCTCCGGCATCATCGATATCATTTCGGAGCTCTTCCGCTGCGGCATCATCAATGCCAAGGGGCTTTTCGTCCGGGAGGGCGAACGGGTGAAGCGGGATGATCACGGGATGGGCCGCTATGTCATCGCCTGGGAGACGGAATCCGAAACCGGAAGAGAGGTCTCCATCAACGAGGTGGACATTGACAATTTCATCCGGGCCAAGGGCGCCATCTTCTCCGCCATCTCCACTCTGCTTTCCAGCGTGGATATGAGCGTGGAGGCCATCGACCGGGTGTATGTGGCTGGCGGCATCGGCTCCGGCATCAATATGAAAAACGCGGTGAACATCGGTATGTTCCCGGATGTGGAGCTGGCGAAATTCCGCTATATCGGCAATTCCTCCCTGGCAGGAGCTTATGCCATGGTCATGAGCGACGAGGCCAACACCAAGCTTTCGGAGATCGCGGCCAACATGACCTATCTGGAGCTGAGCACCCACCCTGGCTATATGGATTCCTTTGTGGCGGCCTGCTTCCTGCCCCACACCGATGCCAGCCTTTTCCCCAATTCCATTCAGGAACGGTAGGAGAATCAGATGCAAGTAGAAAACCACAAAGAAGAAGTGCCCTTTGCCCATTATGAGACGCTGTTTTCCGGCTTGGAGCCCCTGGATGCTGTGAATCGGCTGGGGGATGTGACCTGGGACGGCCAGGAATTCCGCCTCAAGCTGCTGGGCCGTGCCTTCGCCATTTCCCATCCGGTGTATGGCATCCGTGCCCTGGACGGACGGGATCTGCCGCCGCTGCCCACCCAGACCTTTCTGCTCCGGTATTTGCTGGAAAGCAAGCGGACTTCCTGGGGCGGCAGCTGGAAGACCTTCCGGGAGATGCCCTGGGGAGAGATGTACATCACGCCCTACACCGGGCGGGTGCTGACCCGTGCCGCCTTTAGCTTTGGTACCCGGATCGACGCTTTCCGGGCGGCCTGCGAAAAAATGGGTGCCTTGGCCTTGCCCCACGGGGACGCGGGCTATCAGTTCGATTTTCTTGGCGGCTATCAGATGCAGCTGCTGGTGTGGGAGGGGGACGAGGAATTCCCCCCCAGCGCCCAGGTGCTGTATTCCGATAATTTCGCCGACGGCTTCGCCCCGGAGGATCGTGTGGTGGCGGGAGATATCCTGATTTCTACCATAAAATCCAATTTTTAACAGAAGAATCCCTCCGGTTTCTCTCCGGAGGGATTCTTTTTGCAGAAATCACAGGAAGCGGAAATCCAGGAAATCGAAGTCGCAGCCGGGGAGGAACAGGAACGTCACATCCTGCCTGCCGTAAACCGGCTCCAGGGTGAAGCGCTGCTCGACCCAATCTGCGCTGCCGGAGAATTCCACCACCCGGCGCAGCTGGGCTTCCCCGGATTCAAAGCGCAGGTGGATGGTGTTGTTTTCCAGCTTGCTTTTTCCCCGAATGGCAATGCCGGTCATGCCCCGATCCCCAAAATCCATCTCCCGGAACACCAGGGAGACGTTGTTGCCGATGCCGTCCACGGATTGCTCCCCCAGGGTGAACCGGTCGCCATACACCGCGCTGTAGGCCGTGGCGCTGATTCGATCCCAGGCCCGGCTGCGCCGGTGGAAGCAGAAGCCCTTGATGTGTACCTTGCATTGGAGCTCGATGCCAAGAATGTCCCTCCCGGAAAGAGGCTCATCCAGCTGGAAGGTCTCCGGCTTGTACACATTCCAGGTGGTTGGCTTGTGGTATATCCTTTCACCGATCATTTTGCTGCCGGGGGCGTAGGGAATGCCTTTCCAGAACCGGATGGGGGTGGGAACGCCGGACATTTCAAACACATCCATGGTCAGTGTATCCGCCCCCGCTTCGCCGAAGTCCAGCTGCTTGTAGGCCACCCAGCTCATTCCGGTGCGGGAGGTGGCGATGCCTCGCTCGTTGCCGTTGCCAATTTCCCCCTGGGAATCGGTGAACAGGGCGGCGCTGACATAGTCATAGGGATTCTGGAACAGGCTGCCCATGCCCGATACCGTCACCTCCAGATCCGAGAGCACCGGGCCGCACTGGCAGCGGATCCGCACTTCCCCGTCTCCGGCGGCGGTGATGCTGGCGGTGCGGCCATCCGGAGAGGGCGCCAGGATCACATTGGAAACGGTGATGCCTTTCTGGTCGGTGACCCGCCAGGACAGAGGCGCAGCCTGGGCATTGGCAGGGAATATCGTTGCCCGGATGGCCCCCTGGGGATGCTCCTTGGTCAGGCAGAGAGAATCGGCGGAGAGCTCCACCTTTCGCACGGGAACCCAAAGCGCCTCCTTCTGATTGGGCACCTCCGGCAGCACCGGGAACCGCTGCCCGGCGGCGGGAGTGACCGCTACCTGCAGGCTGTCGCCTTTCAGGCCGGGGGCGGATACCTGAATCCTGCCCAGACCCGGCTGACCCTCTCCGGCGATGACGGCCAGCAGCATTCCGGAGAACAGGCTGCGGCAGGAGGCCTTGTATTCGTCCGTGTCGGTGCTGTCGCCGTTGTCCAGTCCCACCAGCTTCAGCGGGCCGGTTAGGGTGATTTGCACCCGATCCCTGGCGTTGCGAACCGGATTGCCCTGGGAATCCCTTGCGGTAATGGTGCAGAAAATCAAATCCCGTCCGTCCCCGGCAACCTGGGTGCGATCCGCCTGGATGGAAAGAGCAGCGCTGTCGCCAAAGGAATACTCGGTCTGCCGGGCAATTTCCACCCCGGAATCGTCATAGCCGATGGCCTGGATGCTGCCGGGGGCATAGGGCACCTGCCAATGGGCCTGGATGTCCGAGCCCCCTGCCAGATTCTGCCTGCCCTGGCTCACGCCGTTTACCAGCAGCTCCACCTGGGGTAGGTTGGAGAGCACACACACGTCGATCCGCTGCCCAGGGTTAAAGTCCCAGTAGGGCAGCAGATGGAGCACCTTCTTTTCCTGCCAGCGGTGCCAGCCTGCCTGGTAGGCGTAGAAAGCGTCCTTGGGGAAGCCGGCGGTGTCCACCAGCCCAAAGTAGCTGTTTCGGGTGTGGTAGGGGGTGGGCTCTCCGATGTAGTCGATGCCGCTCCACAGGAACTGCCCCAGATGATAGGGGTAGAGCTCGTCGGAGGCGATGCAGAGCTGGTGGCTTTTGGCGCCCCAGCTGGTGCGGCTGTTGCCCAGGCTGGAGCACTGGCTGTCGTCATCCACCAGCAGGGGCTGGCTCAGGGGGAAGTGATAGATCCCCCGGCTCTGCACCACGGAAGCGGTTTCGCTGCCGTAGATCATCCATTCCGGGTGGGCTTTGTGGTGACTGTCATACAGGCTTTCGCCGTAGTTGTAGCCCACCGCATCCAGATAGGGGGCGCATTTCTGGGTGTTCTCCCAGGCCATGTAGTTGGAGCCAAAGGTAGTCAGGCCGTTTTTCCGGGGGTCGTAGCGAGCCACCTCTTCCAGCAGCTGCTTTGTGGTTTCCAGGCCGCTCTCGTCCAAATGGGTGTCGTAAATCTCGTTGCCGATGCTCCAAAACAGCAGGCTGGGATGGTTCCGATCCCGGCGAATCCAGCTTGCCACATCCTTCCGGTACCACTCCGGGAAGAACCGGGCGTAGTCGTAAGGGGTTTTGCCCCGTTTCCAGCAGTCGAACGCCTCATCCACCACCAGAATGCCCATTTCGTCCGCCAAATCCATGATGCCGGGGGCGGGCATATTGTGGGAGGTACGCAGGGCGTTTACCCCCATGTCCTTCATGATCTCCAGCTGCCGCCGGGCGGCGGGGTGGGAGAAGGCGGCACCCAGGCAGCCCAAATCATGATGCAGGCACACACCATGCAGGACGACCCGTTTGTGGTTCAGCAGCAGTCCGTCCTCTGGGGACAGCTCCACTGTCCGGAAGCCGCAGGCGCTTTCCAGGCAGTCCAGCTCCTGCCCGTTCCGCAGCAGCGCCGCCCGCACAGTGTAGCAGTTTGGCTCCTCCAGGGACCAGAGCCGGGGTTGGGATACGGCCATGACCGCCTCCTGATGGACGCCTCCGGTAACGGCGGCCACCGGCGAACCGTCGCGGCTGCATAGGGTGTAGACAAGCTGGTCGGTATCCAGGGTGTTTTCCGTCTCGGCGGAGAGGGTGATCTCCCATCTTTCCGGGGCAATTTCCCGGGGAGAGACATAGAGCCCGTCGGTTATCAGGTGGGCATCCTCATATTCCACCAGCCACACATCCCGGTAGATTCCGGCGCCGGAGTACCAGCGGGAATTGGGATGGCGGAGCAGGCACCGCACCAGCAGCTGATTCTCCCCGGAAACCAGGTGATCCGTCACATCCACCTGGAAGGAGGAATAGCCGTATTTCCACTGGAAGGCCTGCCTGCCGTTGACGAATACCGTGGCATCCATGTACACACCCTCGAAATACAGGCAGCACCGCCGTCCCGGATGCCAGGAGAACCGCTTTTGATACCAGCCGGTGCTGTCCCGGTACAGATCCTTTGCGTGCCAGATCTGCCAGTCGTGGGGCAGAGTCACCGGCTGCCAGGGAATGTCTCCCAGGGCTTCGCCGCAGTTGGGGTCCTCATAAAAAAGCCAGCCGTCATTCCAAAGCGTTGTTGTTCGCATGGTTCATCTTCCTTTCAGAAGTGTTTTCCTGTATTCTATCCCTTTTCCAGGCAGGAAGCAACCAAAATGTTGCGGTGGTGACAAGCTTTTCTTGCTGCATTTCCGGGAACAAACCGGAGACGGGAAAATCTTTCGGAAAATGCAAAAATCCCGGAAAACATGCCGAATCCAGCCAAATGCCGCTTTTTGTGTGGACATCTTCTGTTTCGTGTGTTATAATTGCCATGTATACCATCGATAATCCGGCAGCTTGCTGCCGCAGGAGGTCGTTGTTGTGAAAACCACACTGTTAATCATGGCTGCCGGTATTGGCTCCCGCTTCGGCGGCGGCATCAAGCAGCTGGAGCCCGTGGGGCTGAATGATGAGATCATCATGGATTATTCCGTCCACGATGCCATCGCCGCCGGGTTCAATAAAATCGTTTTCGTCATCCGCAAGGACATTGAAGAGGACTTCCGCCAGCGCATCGGCTGCCGCATTGAGAAGGTGTGCCAGCGGCTGGGTGTGGAGGTGGGCTATGCCTTCCAGGATCTGCAGGCCATTCCCACCGGATTTTCCGTCCCCCAGGGGCGGGTGAAGCCCTGGGGCACCGGTCAGGCGGTGCTGGCGGCCAAAGAACTGCTCCACGAGCCCTTTATGGTCATCAACGCCGATGACTACTATGGGAAAAGCGCCTACCCCATGCTCCACGACTGGCTGCTTCAGGAGCACGAGGACAATGCCTTCGCCATGGTGGGATTCAGCCTGAAAAATACCCTGTCGGAAAACGGCGGCGTGACCCGGGGACTGTGCAAAGTCGAGGGAAACCACTCCCATGTGGTAGATGTGGTGGAAACCCGGAACATTGTCAAAACCCCGGACGGAGCCCAGGCGGACGGCGTAAGCGTGGCGCTGGATACCCTGGTTTCCATGAACATGTGGGGCTTCCCGGCGAAAAAGGGCTGCGATCCTCATTTCCTGGAGATTCTGGAATCCCATTTCCGGGACTTCTTCCTGGAGGAGGTTTGCGCCAATCCTCTGAAGTCCGAGTACCTGCTGCCCACTTTTATCGGTGGTTTGCTGCGGAAAAAGCAGTGCACATTGAAGGTGCTGCCGTCCATGGACAGATGGTTCGGTGTTACCTACAAGGAGGACAAGCTGTCCGTGATGGAGAGCTTCCGGCAGCTCATTGAAAGCGGCGTATACCAAAAGGATCTGTACAGTGACCTTTGATTTCCCATCCGGCACTCCCAGAGGGTGCCGGATTTTGTTGGAAGAGCAGAATCTTTTCCTTGTGTTCCCGGAGGGATTCCTGTATAATAATCCTTACGCTTCGATCATAAATACGGGGGGACTGTTATGTTAATCAAAATCATCCTGCTGCTTTCTTTGCTGATTGCCCTGGGGATTTGCGTCCTTACGGGGAGCTTTGCTTCTCTTGGCTGGCTTTGGGTGCTTCCGGTGAGCTTTGTGGGGGCGTTTCTTTTACAGCTTCTGATCGCGTTTTTGTTTTTGTATATTCTGTGTAAGCGGGTGGATACCTCGGTGCCCCAGGAGCACGACGACCCCTTTTACCGCAAGGTCACCTACCTGTTCTGCGAGGCCATCTGCACCCTGCTGCGGATGAAGGTTCATGCGGTTGGCCTGGAGAAAACCCCCATGGAGGGCCGGTTCCTGCTGGTATGCAACCATCTGTTTGAGCTGGATCCGGTGGTGCTCTATGCCTATTTTCAGAAGAGCCAGCTGGCCTTCATCTCCAAGCGGGAGAACAATTCCATGTTCCTGGTGGGAAATCTCATGCACCGGCTCATGGCCCAGCTCATCAACCGGGAAAATGACCGGGAGGCGCTGAAAACCATCCTGAAATGCATTGATCTCATCAAGCAGGACGAGGTCTCCATTGCCGTGTTCCCCGAGGGCTATATCAGCAAGAATCACCATTTGCAGAAGCTCCGCAGCGGTGTGCTGAAAATTGCCACCAAGGCCAAGGTTCCCATTGCCGTGTGTACCATCCAGGGCACCGACAAGGTGGTGGGCAACCTGAAGCACCTGAAAAGCACCACCATTGAGCTGCACCTCATCGACGTGATTTCCGTGGAAGCGCAGCAGGGCCGCACCGCTACGGACATCGGTGAACAGATTTACCAAATGATGGCGGCGGATTTGGGCCCGGATTATGCACCTTTGGAAGCAGAAAACCCTTGATTTGAGGGAAATTCTTTCGTATAATGGGTACAATCACCAATTTTGGAGGACAGAAAATGAAGAACAGCGAAAAAACACTGGACATGATCGTTAACCTCTGCAAAAACCGCGGCTATGTCTACGCCGGTTCCGAAATCTACGGCGGACTGGCCAACGCCTGGGACTACGGCCCCTTGGGCGTGGAATTCAAAAACAATGTGAAAAAGGCATGGCTGAAAAAGTTCGTTCAGGAGTCCGAGTATAACGTGGGTCTGGATGCCGCCATCCTGATGAATCCTACCACCTGGGTCACCACCGGCCATGTGGGCAATTTCTCCGACCCGCTGGTGGACTGCAAGGGCTGCGGCTCCCGGCAGCGGGCGGACAAGCTGATCGAGGCCTCCGAGTCGGGCCACGGCGTGAATGTGGATGCCATGAGCTTCGAGGAAATGGACGCTTTCATTGCTGAGCACGAGGATGTGGTCTGCCCCAACTGCGGTAAGCATCACTTCACCCCCATCCGGAAATTCAACCTGATGTTCAAGACTCAGATCGGCGTCACCGAGGACTCCTCCTCCACCGTCTACCTGCGGCCCGAGACTGCCCAGGGCATTTTCGTAAACTTCGCCAATATCCAGCGCACCACCCGCCGCAAGCTGCCCTTTGGCGTCTGCCAGGTGGGCAAGGCTTTCCGGAATGAAATCACTCCGGGCAACTTTACTTTCCGCACCCGGGAATTTGAGCAGATGGAGTGCGAATTCTTCTGCCAGCCCGGCACCGACCTGGAGTGGTTCGCCTACTGGAAGGACTTCTGCAAGAACTGGCTGGTCTCCCTGGGCATCAAGGAGGATTCCCTGCGGCTGCGGGACCATGAGCCCGCCGAGCTGGCCTTCTACTCCCGTGCCACCACCGACATCGAGTATCAGTTCCCCTTCGGCAGCGGCTGGGGTGAGCTGTGGGGCATTGCCGACCGGACCAACTACGACCTGGGCCGCCATCAGGAGGCCAGCGGCAAGAGCCTGGAGTACTACGACCAGGAGAAGAACGAGCATTACATTCCCTACGTCATCGAGCCCAGCCTGGGCTGCGACCGGGTGGCTCTGGCCTTCCTATGCGAGGCCTACGACGAGGAGCAGGTGGGCGTGGACAAGAAGGGCAACCCCGACATCCGCACCGTGCTGCATCTGCATCCGTATCTGGCCCCCTTCAAGGCCGCTGTTCTGCCTCTGAGCAAGAAGCTGTCTCCCAAGGCCGAGGAGATCTACCGGATGCTGAAGAAGGACTTCATGGTGGACTTCGACGATGCCGGTTCCATCGGCAAGCGCTACCGCCGGGAAGACGAGATCGGCACCCCCCTGTGCATCACCGTGGACTTCCAGACCGTGGGCGACGACAATACCCCTGCCGACGACTGCGTCACCGTCCGTGACCGGGACACCATGGAGCAGGTCCGGATCCCCATCAGCCAGCTGAAGGAGTATATCGCCAAGAAGTGCGAATTCTAAGGTATAAAAGCGGCTCATCTGAGCCGCTTTTTGCTTTGTGTATATCGCGGTTTTCCTCAGCTGCCCGATAAATTGGAATTTGTAAGGATGAGTGCCGCGCAATGCCTTCCCCCGGGGGGAAGGTGCCCCAGTGCGCACACTGGGGCGGATGAGGAACGGCGATATGTTCCATATTTGTATGCATTTCGTTAAAAAGGTACATTGGAAAAGGTTGTATTCTTTGACTTGACTGCGTTGAAAATGGTAAGGTGTCGCCGTTCCTCATCCACCGCTTCGCGGTCCCCCTTCCCCCCGGGGGAAGGTATTGCGCTCCGGCATCCCTGCAAACACCAATTTACTGCTTTGCTGAGCGAATCCGATAAGCACATTTTGCTTTTACGGATCCTATCGGAAACGGCGGAATGCGGAGCCATGCAATTCATTCGTTACAGAATTCTGCGTGAATTGCCGCGGAAGACTCTCTTTTTCCTGTGGTCCATTGTTTCTCTTTACAATCTCTCCGGTTTGGGGTAGAATATGCGTCAAAGGAGGGATGCTTATGTTTGACGATCCCAAAAAGAACCTTCGCCGGATGGAGGAAGCCCTTTGGGAGGCGGAGTATGAGGATACTCCGGAGGAAGAGGATCCTGACTGGACGGAGGAGGAAGAGGACTGGCTGGAGCAGGCGAGGGAGCTGCTGGATGACGACATCCCCATTCGCAACCACGCCAACGGCTATGGGGCCAGGAACTACGCCGTGGATTTTGACAGGACGGTTTACGACGATGAAGAGGAAATGGATGATAAAAAGGCGGTTTACGACGACGGTCCCCCTCCCAAGGGCATCGGAGGACTGGTGTTCCTGGCGGTGCTGGAGCTGCTGGGCATCGTGGCCATTGCCCTGTGGTGGCTGAAATGGCTGCTGTAACAC
>JAXECZ010000054.1:0-8851 GCA_034104845.1 Faecousia sp.
CTTGCGTTAAATGCGGTTACCATTGCGGGCATCCGTCTTATAGCTATGCTTCAGAGGGCGTATGCAAATGTAACGAGTGTGGTCTGGCTTCGATCCATCATTGGGAGAATGGAATATGCAAGAAATGTGGTGGAAAATGCCCCCATAAAAACCTGGGTAAAAATTGTGTGTGCAAGGAATGCGGTCTGGTAGTCCACAACTACAAGGTGTCCTCGTATTACAACGGCGACAGCGTCTGCAGCCGGTGCAAGGCCAAGTGCAGCCACACCTTTGTGGCCGACGGAGACAACTGCGTATGCACAAGCTGCGGAAAGACACGCAGCCACAGTATGAAATGGAGCGCAACGCCCATTCCGAACTGCGTATGCGAGTACTGCGGAAAAACCTATGAGCATGAGTATGACCCTGGAACCGGTATGTGTAATCGCTGTCGGAACAAATGCGACCATTCCCTTGTCCGGTATAATGATTTCAGATGCAAGTGCACGAAGTGCGGATACGCAACGTCCCATAAGTGGGTAGAGGGAAAATCCGGCTGCCTTTGCTCCTACTGCGGTTTTGAAACAACCGGCCATCAATTCTCGGTGACCTGGGGTAGCACCACCTATTATGTGTCCGATTACGGCAAAACCACCTGTTCCCGCTGCGGCGCCGAATGCAAGCACTCCTTCAGCAACTGCAGATGCACCATCTGCGGCCTACAAGCAAAGCACCAGTGGAGGAACGGCGTCTGCACCATATGCAAAACCGCGTGTGAGCATTCCCACTGTAACGCCAAAAGCACAACGGAATGCGCCTGTTATGACTGCGGCACGGTGCTGAAGCACGAGTGGAAAAAGTCAGGCCCCTTCTACGTATGCACCAAGTGCGGCTACCTTACCATAAAGAAGCCGAAGTAAGCATCCATCCATATTCCAAATCGCACTCCTCCGGCCCATGACCAACCATGAGCCGGAGGGCTTCTTGATATAATGAAAGAATGTGCTTATCGGTTTCACTCAGCAAATTGGCATTCATCGCACACGCCATCCTAGTGTCGGCGAATAGCTGCCCCTAGGATGGCTGGGCGGAAATCTGCCCGATAAACAAGAATTTGGCGGGCAGATGAATGTGACGCCCTCCGGCGGGTGCGTAGGGAACGGATTTATCCGTTCCGAAACGTTGGATAACCTCCACGGTTTGTTGAAAGGTAATTGACCAAGACATATTTTTGTGGTTTTACCATTCAACACGCCGGTTTTGAAACAGCAACCCTCGGAATGCATAAATGCATTCCCTACGCAAAAATGGACATTTCGGTTCAAAATGCTGCTGCAAAAACGTTACCGGGCGGGTAATGGGGTGACGATTACCGCCAATCCCCGTGGGAAATTGGCTGCGGGGCCTCCCCGACAAATTCCAATTTGCCGCATTGCTGAGCAAAGTTGATAAGCACTTAATTTTATCAAGAAAGCGTATCAGAGCTCCCTTAGTATAAACAAGTCCCAAAACTATGGGAGGAATTCAAAAATCAGTTGAAAAAAGGCGGGAAATCGTATACTATATAGATATCAACCAGAAAGACGGAGGGTGTTTCCATGGCAGAGATCGAAAAGCTTTTATCGCAAATGACCCTGGAGGAAAAAATTGGTCAGCTGATGCAGTACATCGGTAGCGTGTTCCTGGACACCAGTGCCGGAATCACCGGCCCCGTGGAGCAGTTCGGCCTGACGGAGGCGGATCTGGGAAGATTGGGCAGTGTGCTGAACTTTGCCTCTGCCGACGAGATGAAAAGGATGCAGGATATGCACCTGGCCAGGGATCCCAATAAAATTCCCATGATATTTATGATGGATGTGATTCACGGCTACCGCACCATCTATCCCATCCCCCTTGGCCTGAGCTGCTCCTTTGACCCGGAGCTGGCGAAGCAATGCTCCCGGATGGCTGCCCGGGAGGCGGGGGCAAGCGGTGTGCAGGTCACCTTTACCCCCATGGTGGACTATGCCCGGGATCCCCGGTGGGGACGGGTGATGGAGTGCTGCGGCGAGGATCCTATGCTCTCCGGTCATATGGGCGCGGCCCAGGTGGAGGGCTTCCAGGGGGACGACCTGAAAAAGCCGGAAAATGTGGCCGCCTGCGTCAAGCATTTCGCGGGCTACGGCGGCGTGGAGGCGGGCCGGGACTACAATCTGGTGGAGTGCTCTCAGCGGGAGCTGCGGGAATTCTACCTCCCTGCCTACAAGGCCTGCATCGACGCCGGCGTAGAATTGCTGATGCCCTCCTTCAATTCCCTCAACGGCATTCCCTCGGTGGCGAATCCCTGGCTGATGCAGAAGATCCTGAAAGAGGAATGGAACTATCAGGGGCTGGTCATCAGCGACTACAACGCCCTGGGAGAGCTGCTGGTTCACGGCATTGCCGCCGACGAAAAGCAGGCTGCCGAGCTGGCGTTCCAAAACGGCTGCGATATCGAAATGTGCTCCAGCACCTATCTGCACCACCTGAAAGAGCTGGTAGAGGAGGGGACGGTTTCGGAAGCGCAGATCGATGCCGCCGTGCTCCGGGTGCTGTCGCTGAAAGAACGGATGGGCCTGTTTGACGACCCCTACCACGGCGCCGATCAGCAAAAGGCGGAGGCGCTTTCCCTCTGCCCGGAGCACCGCCGCATTGCCCGGGAGGCTGCGGAACAGTCCGCCGTGCTGCTGAAAAACAACGGCCTGCTCCCCCTGGATGAAAAGCGGAACCGGCTGGCGGTGATCGGGCCCTTTGCCGACGAGCAGGGCATCATCGGCTCCTGGAGCTGCTGCGGCCGGGATGAGGAAAGCGTCACCGTGGCCCAGGGCATCCGCAATCTGCTGCCCGATGCCCAAATCACCGTGGCCCCCGGCTGCGGCTGCCAGTGGGAAAACCGGGATACCTCCGGCTTTGCCGAAGCCGTGGAGGCGGCGAAGAATGCCCAGGCTGTGATTTTGTGCTTGGGCGAGCCCCAGAGCTATTCCGGTGAGGGCAACTGCCGGACGGATATCCGGCTGCCGGGTGTGCAGCTGGAGCTGGCGACGGCGGTGATCGAGGCCAACCCCAACACGGCGGTGGTGCTCTTCCACGGGCGTCCCCTGGATATTCATGAGCTGGACGAAATCGCACCGGCCATTCTCTCCATGTGGTTCCCCGGCACCGAGGGCGGCAGCGCGGCGGCCAATCTCCTCTTTGGCCGGGCCAATCCCTGCGGCAAGCTGACCATGACCTTCCCCCGGAGCGTGGGTCAGTGCCCCATCTACTACAACCATCCCAATACCGGCAGACCCCACTGGACGGCGGAAGCCCGGCAGCAGCATTTTGCCTCGGACTACATTGACTGCGGCACCCTGCCCCTGTATTCTTTTGGTCATGGCCTGTCCTATTCCGAATTTACTTACAGCGAAATGGAGGTTTCCGCCCCGGTGCTGACCGGGAAGGAGCCCATCCAGGTCAGCGTCACCGTCCGCAACCGCAGCTCCCGCCCAGGCAAAGAGGTGGTGCAGCTTTATATGCGTGACCCGGTGGCCTCGGTGGTGCGTCCGGTGCAGCAGCTCATCGGCTATCGGAAAATCTTCCTGGGGCCCAATGAGGAAAAGCAGGTTCGCTTCACCGTGACGGAGGAGATGCTCCGCTTCTGGAATTTTGAAGGGCAGCACGTTTCCGAGCCCGGCGCCATCGAACTGATGATCGGCTATGCGGATCATTTCCCGCTCCGGCAGCAGATCACCTATCGAGAGAATTAAATTCCCATTTCCATCCCCCGGAGACGATCCGGGGGATGATTTTTGAAATGTCAGAGTATTAATGACGTATTTCTATTGAAATGTCATAAATCATATGATATGATTTTGTTGAAATGTCATTTGAGGGAGCGGTATTCATGCTGTATCGGAAAATAGAGTCTCTGATTGAAGACCATTTGAAAAGCGGCACACGGAAAATTCTGCTGATTGACGGAGCCAGGCAGGTGGGAAAGACCTACATCATCCGGCATGTGGGGAAGAGGCTCTTTGAGAATTTTATTGAAATCAACTTGGTGGAGGATTCTTTGGGGGACCGCCTGTTTTCTCAGGTGAGAACGGCGGAGGATTTTTATCTCCAGGTCAGTATGCTGGCGGGAAGCCGGATGCAGCAGCGGGAGAACACCTTGATTTTTCTGGATGAAATTCAAGCCTATCCCCAGCTCCTGACGCTGCTGAAATTCCTCTGCCAGGATGGGAAGTTCACTTATATTGCCAGCGGCTCCCTGCTGGGTGTTACCCTGGCGCAAACCAGCTCCATTCCCATGGGCAGCATCCGTAAGGTAAGGATGTTTCCATTGGATTTCGAGGAATTTTTATACGCCAACGGAGTGAATCAGTTTGCCGTTTCCGCTATGGAACAGAAGTTCCGCCGGGAGGAGGCACTGGACGAGGCGACGCACCGGAAAATGATGGACCTGTTTCAGAAGTATCTGCTGGTGGGCGGGCTGCCGGATGCGGTGAATTCCTATCTGGAACACCACAATATCCAGCGCATTCGGGAGATTCAGGGGGAAATTCACGACTACTACGCCGCCGATGCCTCCAAATACGACGAGGAGCGAAAGCTGAAAATACGCCGGATCTACGATTTGATCCCCTCCAACATGGAAAATAAGAAAAAACGGGTGGTGGCGCAGCGCATCGAAAACAAGCGGGGAAAGACCTTTGGGGACTATGCCGACGAATTTGAGTACTTGGTGAGCTCCGGCATTGCCCTGGCTGTCCAGGCCATCTCCACGCCTGTGTTTCCGCTGATTGAATCCTCCGGGAAGAATCTGATGAAGCTGTACCTGAATGATGTGGGCATCCTCTCCGGAATTCTCTATGGGAACAACATCCGGGCCATCCTGGATGGGGAACGGAGCGTCAACCTGGGTGCTGTCTACGAAAGCGTGGTTGCCAGTGAGCTGATGGCCCACGGGTACCGGCTGTTTTATTATGACAACCGCAGCAAGGGAGAGGTGGATTATCTGATCGACGATTACGACAGCCTGTCCGCCGTCCCCATTGAGGTGAAGTCCGGCAAGGATTACACCGTCCACAGTGCCCTGAATGCTTTCGTCCGAAACGAGGATTACCACATCAAAAAAGCCTATGTCCTCTCCAATGAAAGAACCGTCCTCCACGACGGCAAGATCACCTATCTTCCGATTTACGATGTGATGTTCTTCCGGAATGGACAGGGCGGACAAGAGCTGACCATATAACCGGAGTCCCAAAGGCATTTTCCGAAAAGGCTGATTTTCCTTGCGGCACGGCCAGTTCTGTGGTATAATGCATGGGATTATCTGTGAGAAAGAAGGAAAAACCTTGAAGGAACTGCTGGAGCTTTATTTCACGTTTTTCAAACTGGGCGCGGTCACCTTTGGCGGCGGCTATGCCATGCTTCCCATTTTGCAGCGGGAGGTGGTGGAAAAAAAGCACTGGGCCACGGAGGAGGAGCTGGTGGACTACTATGCCATCGGCCAGTGCACCCCCGGCGTCATTGCGGTGAACGTGGCCACTTTTATCGGACGGAAGTACCGGGGCATCCTGGGCGGCATCTTCACCACCCTTGGTGTGGTGTCTCCCTCGGTCATCATCATCTCCATCATCGCGGCGGTAATCAACAATTTTGCCGATATCCTCTGGGTGCAGAACGCGCTGGGGGGCATCCGGGTATGCGTGTGCGTGTTCATCTTCAATTCCGTAGTGAAGCTCTTTCACTCTGCGGTAAAGGACAAGGCAACACTGGCTGTCTATCTGGTGCTGTTTGCCGCAGCGGTGTTCTTTAACTTCTCGCCCATCTATTCCGTGGCCGCTGCCGGTGTGCTGGGCCTGGTATTTACGAAACTGGGGGTGCGGGGGAAATGATTCTTCTGAAGCTTTTCTGGGAATTTTTCAAAACAGGCCTTTTTGCCATTGGCGGCGGCATGGCCACCGTCCCCTTTTTGCAGGAGATTTCCGCCAAAACCGGCTGGTATACCGCCGCTCAGCTGGCGGATATGATCGCCGTGTCCGAGAGTACCCCCGGCCCCATGGGCGTGAACATGGCCACCTATGTGGGCTACACCGTGGGCTCACAGGAGCTGGGAGGCCCGCTGATGGGCATCCTGGCCGCCATTATCGCCACACTGGGCCTGATTACGCCCAGCATCATTGTGATTATGATCGTGGCCTATTTCCTGAAGCGGTTCCGCAGCAGCAAGCTGGTGGATGCCGCCCTGTATGGCCTGCGCCCCGCCTCTGTGGCGCTGATCTCCGCCGCCGGGGTGGATATTGTGCTCATTGCCGTGCTGCGAGTGGCGTCCATCTACCAAATTGCCCAGGCGGCGCTGAGCTGGAAGGCGCTGGTGCTGGCAGCAGCGGTGTTTGGGGCGACCCATGTGAAAAAGCTGAAAAAGCTCCACCCCATTTGGTTTATCGCGGCCTCGGCGGTTCTGGGCATTGTGCTGAAAATGGGCTGATTCCGGCGGGTTAAAACTAGATTTAAGGTTTGCCGCATATGCTAAAGAAATTCTGAGTTTAAGGGGTTTGGGAACATATGGGACATTGCAAGGCGAGGCTGATTGGCGGGGTGCTCTGCGTTCTTTTGGTGCTGACCTCGCTTCCGGCCAAGGCGGAGGATACACTGCAGCTGGCATCCCAGGCGGCGGTGCTGATAGACGCGGATACCGGCGCGGTGCTCTATGAAAAGAACATGAATGAGCAGCTGTATCCTGCCAGCATCACCAAGCTGATGACCGCCCTGCTGGCCATGGAGGCGCTGGAACCGGCGCAGGTGCTCACGGTGTCCCAGACGGCGGTGAACGCGGTGCCCCGCACCTCCTCCCACATTGGCCTTTTGGTCGGGGAGCGGCTTACCGTGGATCAGGCCCTGTATGCCATCGGCATGGAGTCGGCCAACGATGCGGCCAATGTGCTGGCGGAGGCGGTGGGCGGCAGCCTGGAGACCTTCGCGGAGAAAATGAATGAAAAGGCCCGGGAGCTGGGGGCGCTGAACACCCATTTTACCAATGCCAACGGCCTGCCGGACAGCGGCCATGTGACCACCGCCTACGATATGGCGCTGATCACCGCTGCCGCATTGAAGCAGGAGGGACTGGCGAATTACTTTTCCACGGTGAACTATACCCTCTCCGCCACCAATCTCTCCTCCGCCCGGAGCTTTGCCAACAAGGACCGGCTGCTTCCCGGAGGACAGTATTACTACGAGGGGGTGCTCCTGGCCAAAACCGGCTGGACCTCCAGCGCCCAGGGAACCTTTGCTGCCGCCGTGCGAAAGGGACAGACCACCCTGGTGGCTGTCACCCTGAAATCCCCTTTGCTGGAGGATAAGTATCGGGATACCCACAAGCTGCTGGACTATGGCTTCTCCCACTATTCCTCGGTGACTGTCTCCGGGGAGCAGATCACTGCCCTGCTGCCTTTGGGAGAGTACACCCCGGTAAAGGGACAGAAATTTACCTATCTCATCCCCGCCGGGACGCTGTTTACGGATATTCGCTATTCTCTGTCGGAGGATGCGGCCCTTTCGGAGGACGGCCCCCTGCAAATTACCCTGGGCATCGACGCCTCCCTGGAGGGAGCAGTTCTGCCCCAGGTGCAGGTGAAGCTGGAACGCCCCGCCCCCAAGCGGGAGGCTTTCATTCTGGCGGAGCTGCTCAGTGCCGGTGGAACCAGCCCGGAGCAGGCGCAGGCCATACTGAATGCCCTGCGGATCCCCGCTGCGGTGTTTGGGGTGCTGCTGGTGGTTTTTTTCGTTCTTCTGTTCCGCCGTCAGCTCCAGCGTCACCGGCGGCGCCGTCATCTGAAGGCCAGGATCCGCCGGATGAAAAAGAGGATGGAGTAACACGGGGTCCTTTTTGTGGAGAAAGGGGATTGTATTTTCCGGCAATCCCTGCTATCATTAGGAAAACCAAAAAAGGAGCGTTCGTATGCGTAAAACAAAAATCATCTGCACCATCGGTCCTTCCTCCGAGAATAAGCAGACGTTGATTGAAATGTGCAAGGCCGGCATGAACGTGGCCCGGCTGAACTTTTCCCATGGCAGCTATCCGGAGCATCAGGCCAAGATCGACCTGATCAAGGAGGTGCGTCAGGAGTTGGGCATGCCCATTGCCATCATGCTGGATACCAAGGGGCCGGAGTACCGCATCCGCACCTTTGGGGCAGGAAAGGTCACCGTGAAAGAGGGAGACAGCTTCATCTTCACCACCGACGAGGTGGAGGGAGATGAAACCCGGGTCAGTGTGAACTATCAGGGTCTGGTGAACGATCTGTCCGTGGGGGACCGGATCCTGGTGAACAATGGCCTGGTGGTGTTTGAGGTCACTTCCCTGGAGGGCAGCAACGTGGTGACCAAGGTGCTCACCGGCGGTGTGCTGTCCAACCGGAAGAGCATGAGTTTTCCCAATAAGGTGATGACCGGCCCCTATCTCAGCGAGCAGGATAAGCAGGATCTGCTCTTTGGCATCAAGAACGGAGTGGACTTTGTGGCTGCCTCCTTTGTGTCCAGCAAAAGCGACATGGAGGATCTGAAGCATTTCCTGGCGGCCAACGGCGGCGGAAACATCGACCTGATCGCCAAGATCGAGAACCAGTCCGGTGTGGATCATGCGGAGGAGATCTGCCAGGTGGCCGACGGCATCATGATTGCCCGGGGCGATCTGGGTGTGGAAATTCCCTTTGTGGAGGTGCCCGCCATTCAGAAGCGGCTGACCTCCACCTGCCGGATGCTGGGCAAGCGGGTGATCACCGCCACGGAAATGCTGGAATCCATGATTCAGAATCCCCGGCCCACCCGGGCGGAGATTTCCGACGTGGCCAACGCCGTGTACGACGGCAGC
>JAXECZ010000064.1:0-8481 GCA_034104845.1 Faecousia sp.
GCCCAAAGCCTGGGCCATCACAATGCCCTGGCCCTGAATGCCGGCAGCGTTGGTGGTCATGAAGCCTTCCAGCTCGGGCTTGTAGGAGACAACCATATCCAGGTTGGCGCCGAAGCCGCCGGTGGCCAGGATCACGGCATCAGCGTTCACGGTGAGCTTGGAGCCGTCGGCAGCCACGCCGGTCACGCCGCACACGGCGCCGTTGGCATCGGTGAGGATGGTGTCCACAGTGGTGTTCAGAATCACTTCCACACCGGCGTCAGCCAGGTTCTTCTCCAGAATGGGAACGATGTAAGCGCCCACGGAGACAGTCTTGCCCTCGGCGTTCACAGGCCGGTGGATACGCTTGACGGAAGCACCGCCGAAAGCGCCCACGCTGGTCAGAGGAGCGCCGATGCTCTCCAGCCAGGAGATAGAGTCAGCGGAATTCTCGCAGAGGGTCTTGACCAGCTCGGGGTCGTTGATGCCCTTGCCGCCGATCATGGTGTCCAGCTCCATGAGCTCCACGGAGTCGAAGTAGCCCTCGGGATTGGCCTGGTAAGCCTCCCACTGCTCGGCAACGGTCTTTGCCAGAGCGGTGATGGTCTCGTTGTCGGCGTAGCCCTCGGCAGCCACCAGGGTCTTCTCCACACCGGCGGACTCACCGAATTCATTGTTGTCCTGCAGGGGGGTCTTGGCAGCGTTCATGCCGCCGGTGGAGCGGACGGAGTTGCCGCCCACCATGGCCTGGCTCTCCACCACAACCACGTTCAGGCCCTCGCTGGAAGCGGCGATGGCAGCGGTCATACCGGCACCGCCGGCACCCACGATGACCACGTCGGCGTCCACGGTTCTGTCTTCACCGGCAGCGGTTTCGATGGCGGTCTTGTAGTCCTCGGGATTCAGACCGGCAGCGGTGAGGGCTGCAGCGGCGGCATCCACAAAGGCGTTGGAGGTGATGGTGGCGCCGGAAACCGCGTCCACAGCGATGGAGCCGGACTCGGCAACGATTGCGGGGAAGGTGTCGATGATGACGGAGCCGATGCCTACGGTCTCCTGGTCGCCGGTAGCGGTGCAGCCGGTGATCTTTCCGTCAGTCAGGGTGAGAGTGACGGTCACGTCGCCGCCCAAGCCCTGAGCGGTTCCGGTGAATTCACCGGAGACACCCTCGGCCTGGACAGCCGCGCCCATGGAAAATACCATGCACACGGCCAGAATCAGTGCGAAAACTCTTTTCATGGAATAATCTCCTTTTCTTTTGGGGGTAACCCCCGGATTTCCCATCTAGAATACCATAGAATTTCGAAAGAAGCAACAAAAAATAAATAAAGAAAATGGTTTTTCATTTCGGATGGGACCCATTTGCCTGGAACAAAAATATTAAGAAATAATTTCCCGGGAGCTATTGATGATCGGCATGTTTCGTGGTAAAATGAAATGGAATATCCACAAAATCGTCAATTGCCGTCGAATGGTGAATGGGCAATTTGCCGGTGGTGTATTCCGTTTTTCCATATCAGCAGCCGGCTTCCCTCCGGGAGCGGCGCACCAAAGGAGGCCCTTTTATGAAATTTCTCTCGAATATGCATCCCGTCAGTGTGCTGGTGATTCTGTTGATCCTGGCGCTGTTCACCGTGTCGCTGGTGATGCTCTTCGCCGTGTGCAAAACCTACCGCCGTCAGGCCAAGCTGGCGCTCACCGGCGATACCCACCGCAGCCGGGTGATGTATGACGCACTGGAGGATTTCACTGCGGCCTACAAGACCTTTGGCCCGGAGACCAATACTCCCGCCATTGTTAACAGCGCCATCCACGCCAATCTGGGCTTCTACCTGCTCTGTGAGCGGTTTTTGAACAACGCCGTGTCCCTGTTTGTCACCCTGGGCCTTTTAGGCACCTTTTTGGGCCTGAGCCTGTCGGTTTCCTCTCTTTCCCAGCTGCTGGGCAGCACCGCCGACTGGCAGAATGCCCTGAATAACATGGGCAGCGGCCTGTTGTCCGCCCTATCCGGCATGGGCGTGGCTTTCTACACCTCTCTGTTCGGCGTGGCCTGTTCCATCATCCTCACCATTCTCCGGTCCATCTTCAATCCCGAGAGCATCCGGCTGGAGCTGGAGAACGAGATGGAGCTGTGGCTGGACCACCGCACTGCCCCCAGGCTGAACACCGACCGGGTGAAGGACGATTCCGAGCTGATCCGCCGCATGGCCGGCGGGCTGAACAACGCTGCCGACGCCATGAGCACCAGCCTGGCCGAATCCACCGATGCCCTGCTGAAAACCATGGACGGCTTCTCCGCCACCGTGGAGTCCTTCAACAAAGGTGTGCGGGACTTCTCCGAATTCGACTATAACCTGCGGGGCACCGTGGAGCGGATGGATTTGGCGGTTCGGGAGCTCTCCAGCGCCATCCGTCGGGTGACCCGCGGCCCTGAAAGGAGCGACAAGCAATGAAACGGTCCCGCAGAACCGGCACCGCCCGGGATACCGGCGGCGAGCAGGGCTTCTGGCCATCCTATACCGACATGATGTCCGCGGTGGCGCTGATCCTGTTCTTTCTCATGCTGCTGGCCTACATCCAGAATATCATTACCAACAATGACCTGTCCCAAAAGGAGCAGCAGCTGCGGGACACCCTGAGCCAGCTCTCCATCACCACCACCCAAGTGGAGGATAAGGAAAAGGAGCTCCAGGACGTTTCCGACACCCTGGAAACCGCCCGGCAGGATCTGGACATTCAGCAAATGGCGCTGGACGCCCAGCAGGCCATGCTGCTGGAGCAGGAGCAGAAGCTGGCCCAGCTGCAGGCGGATATCGAGGCCCAGCAGGCCACCATTGACCAGCAGCAGACCCAGATGGCGCAGCAGCAGAGCTACCTCAAGGATACCCAGGCAGAGCTGACGGAGGCCCGGGAGCAGATGCGCTCCGCCGCCTTTCTCCGGTTGGACATCGTCAAGAGCATCAAAGCCAATATGGAAGAGGTGCTGGGCAACGAGAATACCATCACCATCAGTGATACCGGCAACCTGATCCTCAGCGAGAGTGTGCTGTTTGCCCGGGGCTCCTTTGAGCTGAAGGAAAACAGCCGCATGGTGCTGGATCAGCTTGCCCTGGGGCTGGCCAGCTTCCTGGGCACCAGCGACAGCATTCAGTATGTGGACACCATTGTCATCGGCGGCCACGCGGACATCACCGGCTCCGACGACATCAACCGGAAGCTCTCCTGCAACCGGGCCAACGCTGTGCTCAGCTATTTGATGACCACCCAGAACGGCTGCCTGGCTCCCTTTGCGGAGTATTTCTGTGCCTCCGGCTATGGCTCCACCCGCCCCGTGGCGGACAACTCCACCTTTGAGGGCCAGGCGCTGAACCGGCGGATCGAAATCTCCGTGATCTTAAAAGACGACGGCATCCTGGACGCCCTGGACAACTACCTGGCCATTGAAATACCGGAAAGCGCCCAGGCCACGGAAGCCACCGAGGCCCAATCCTGAATTCCGCAAGCCGTCCCGCGCCAAAAGCGGGGCGGCTTTTCAGGCGACGGCGGGGACATTAGAATAACCAACGAAATCGGGGGTTTTTGCTCTTGCTTTTCGTGAAAAGGACGACTATAATGAAAACATCCAACATAGAATGAAAGGGGTATCCTCTATGAAGCGTTCCGAAATCAACAAAGCGCTGAAGGAACTGGAGGCCATGTGTGCCAAGCATTGCTGCTATCTGCCTCCTTTCTGCAATTTCACCCCCGAGCAGTGGCAGAATATCGGCCACGAGTATGACGAGGTGCGGGACTGTATGCTGGGCTGGGACATCACCGACTACGGCATGGGCAATTTCGACAAGTTCGGCTTCTCCCTCATCACCATCCGCAATGGCAACCGCGCCATGGCGGACAAGTATCCCAAGGTCTATGCCGAGAAGCTCTTGTACCTGAAAGAGGGCCAGTATGCCCCTAACCATTTCCACTGGTACAAAACCGAGGACATCATCAACCGGGGCGGCGGAAACGTGCTGATTCGGGTGTACAACAGCCTGCCCAATGAGGAAATCGACTACGAGTCCGATGTCACCGTCCACACCGACGGACGCACCTACACTGTCCCTGCGGGCAGTCAGATTCGGCTGACCCCCGGCGAGAGCATCCATGTGCAGCAGTACCTGTACCACGATTTCTCCGTGGAGGAGGGCACCGGAGCGGTGCTTCTGGGCGAGGTCAGCCAGTGCAACGACGACAACACCGACAACCGGTTCAATCCTCCCGTGGGCCGCTTCCCCACCATCGAAGAGGATGAGCCGCCCTACCGGCTGCTGTGCAACGAGTATCCCAAAGCAAAGTAAGCAGCCTCCGTTTATGGAGGAGAAAAGAGGTGAAGCCCTGCCTTGATCAATTTGGAAGAAATCCTGATGGTGAATCTCACCGGCGTGGTGATTCTGATCGCGCTGATGATGCTGCGGGTGGAGAACCGGGCGGAAAAGCACCTGGGAGATTACCTGTTTGACGCCATGGAGTATCTCACCCTGTTTGCCTTGGCGGCGGAGACCTTCTCTTTCCTCCTGGACGGAATGGCAGGGCCGGTGGTTTTCGTGCTGCAGTACGTCATCAACGGCGCCCTGTTCCTGTGCTCCTGTGGGGTGGGACTGGTGTGGGTGCTGTTTGTGGACTACCAGATCTACCATAGCATGAAGCGGGTGAGGAGACGGTTCTTTCAACTCCTGCCGCTGTTCACGCTGATTGCGGGAATGGTGGTGTGCGATCTGTTTGGCGCCGGGCTGATTTTCTCCGTTACGGATGAGAATGTTTATGTCCGGGGCCACTGCGTAATGACGCCCTACCTGGTTCTGTTTTTCTATTACGGCCTCAGTATTGTCCTGGCAGTTCATGCCGTGCACCATGATGGCCATGCCCTGTTTTTCCCCATCCACTATTTTGTTACCCCCGCCCTGATGGGCACCATCATCCAGGGGCTGTGCTACGGCCTGGCAGTGGGCTGGTTCAGCCTAAGTCTGGCGCTGATGTTCATCAGAATGCAGATACTGAATCAACGGGCCTATGTGGATGAGCTGTCCGGGCTGTATAACCGGCAGTACTACCATTGTTTTCTGGGCAAGCTGAAAAACTCCCGGAAATGGAAGTCCGTTACCGGCATCCTGCTGGATGTGAACCATTTTAAAAGCATCAACGACCAGTTCGGTCACACCATGGGCGACGATGCCATCCGCAGCATCGGCATGGTACTGTCCCAGGTCAGTAACGAACGGAACACGGCGTTCCGGCTGGCGGGGGATGAGTTTATCATCCTCAGCTGCGGTGAGCGGGAGGAGGAGACGGAGGCGTTGATCGCCGGCATTGAGCAGAAGCTGGAGGAATTCAACGCCAGCGCCGGAAAGCCCTACCGGCTCTCTATGGCTATGGGTTACACCATCCGAGACACCGCCGGACTGGACTACGATGAATTCCTTCACGGAATGGATCGGAAGATGTATCAGGCCAAGGACCTTTACTACTCCCAGGCGGAAAAGGACCGCCGCCGCAAGCCGGAGCAGAACCGGTGATATTCTCCCAACAAAAAACTGCCGGATTTCCGGCAGTTTTTTTGTTGGGTTTTATTTGACCGCCGCAAAGCCCTTTTCCAGGTCTGCGATGATGTCATCGATGTGCTCCGTGCCGATGGACAGCCGGATGGTGTTGGGCTTGATGCCCTGATCCAGCAGCTCCTCGGGGGAGAGCTGGGAGTGGGTGGTGGTGGCGGGATGAATCACCAGGGATTTTACATCCGCCACGTTGGCCAGCAGGGAGAAGATTTCCAGATGGTCAATAAAGGCATGGGCCTCTTTCACGCCGCCCTTGATCTCAAAGGTGAAGATGGAGCCGCCGCCGTTGGGGAAATATTTCTGGTACAGGGCGTGATCCGGATGATCCGGCAGGCTGGGGTGGTTCACATGCTCCACCTGAGGATGGTTTGCCAGGAACGCCACCACTTTCTTGGTGTTTTCGGCATGGCGGTCTAAGCGCAGGGACAGGGTCTCCACACCCTGCAGCAGCAGGAAAGCGTTGAAAGGAGAAATCGTAGCGCCGGTGTCCCGCAGGAGGATCGCCCGGATGTAGGTGACAAAAGCGGCGGGGCCGGCGGCATCCACGAAGCTGACGCCGTGGTAGCTGGGGTTGGATTCCGCGATGGGGGCGTACCTGCCGCTGGCCTTCCAGTCGAATTTGCCGGAGTCAACGATGATGCCGCCCAGGGTGGTACCGTGACCGCCGATGAACTTGGTGGCGGAGTGGACTACGATGTCAGCCCCGTGCTCAATGGGCCGAATCAGGTAGGGGGTACCGAAGGTGTTGTCAATGACCAGGGGAAGACCGTGCTTGTGGGCAATGGCGGCGATGGCGTCAATATCCGGAATGTCGGAGTTGGGGTTGCCCAGGGTTTCCAGATACACCGCCTTGGTGTTGGGCTGAATTGCGGCTTCCACCTCGGCAAGGTCATGAGCGTTTACGAAGGTGGCGGTGATGCCGTACTGGGGCAGGGTGTGGGCCAGCAGATTGTAGCTGCCGCCGTAGATGGTCTTCTGGGCGACAATGTGATCCCCCTGCTGGGCCAGGGCCTGAATGGTGTAGGTGATGGCTGCCGCGCCGGAAGCGGTAGCCAGAGCAGCTACGCCGCCCTCCAACGCCGCAATCCGCTTTTCCAGCACATCCTGGGTGGAATTGGTCAGGCGGCCGTAGATATTGCCGGCATCCGCCAGGCCAAACCGGGCTGCGGCGTGGGCGGAGTTTTTGAACACATAGGAGGTGGTCTGGTAAATGGGCACGGCCCGGGCGTCGGTGGCGGGATCGGCCTGCTCCTGGCCAACGTGCAGCTGCAAGGTTTCAAATTTATAGTTAGACATAATCGTTACCTCTTTCTTTATATTTATGGTGATGTGGGAGAAATGGGCAGAAAAATATCCGGGGGCATGAATTGGCTCCCGGACCGGCTATGGCAGGAGGGCTCCTCAGAAACCCGTTTTTTCGGGCGCAGGACAGCACCTGGCCATGGCAGCGGTCCGGGAATTACACATTCGCCCAAAGCGGAAGTTCTGCCGCAGCAGCGCGAGAAACGGGTTGGTCATGGTTCTGTCCTCCTTATAATTCCTATTAAGTAACTTTCTTTATTGGTATTATAATCCATCCCAGGAAATTTGTCAACAGGAAATTTACCGACAGATAAGCACAATATTCTTATAATCCCTATTGACAAACTAGGTTAGTAGGAGTATAATTCAAATCATCCAAATTGAGCCAAGGGAAAGGTGCAAATCGTTATGTTGAATCGGAATGTTTCCAAGATCATGTGTTGTTGTCGAATGCTATTCTCCCGGGCCTGCCGTGGCGCGTGATGCATTTGGCGGCTTGCCGCTGCATCCGTTCTTTGATGGACTGCCATTTGCCCGGGAGCTGAAAAGGCTTCCGTTTTTTGTGCTCAAATTTGGAATCGTCTGAATAAACTGAAAATAAAAAAGGAGTGTAGACCTATGAAAAAGTTTTGGAATATTTCTGTATTTGTGCTTCTGCTGGCTGCGTTGGTGACCTGGCTGCTTCCCGGCAGCGCCCGGGCCAAGGAGAGCTTCCGCAGCTTGGAGGAAATTCAGGCCAGCGGCACCGTGAACATTGGCGTGTTTTCCGACAAGAGCCCCTTTGGTTTCGTGGATGAGAACGGGGAGTATCAGGGCTATGACGTTTACTTTGCCAACCGCATCGGGGAAGACCTGGGCGTGAAGATCAATTTCGTCTCCACCGAGGCCGCCAACCGGATTGAGTACCTGCAAACCGGCAAGGTGGATATCATCCTGGCCAACTTTACGGTGACGCCGGAGCGGGCGGAGGAGGTTGATTTCGCCCTGCCCTATATGAATGTGGCCCTGGGCGTGGTCTCCCCGGAGGATGCAGTGATCACCAGCCTGGAGGAGATCGGCGAGGACGACCAGGTGATCGTTATCTCCGGCACCACCGCCGAGACCTATCTGGAAAAGAACTACCCCAACATCAAGCTGCAAAAGTTCGACACCTACGCGGCGGCAAAAACCGCCTTTGAGAACCGCACCGGCGTGGCCTGGGCCAACGACAACACCGAGGTCATCGCCTTTGCCATCGAGAATCCCGGCTACACCGTGGGCATCCCCTCCCTGGGCAGCGCGGATACCATCGCTCCCGCCGTCACCAAGGGCAACGAGACCCTGCTGAACTGGCTGAATGCCGAAATCGAGGCCCTGGGTGAAGAGAATTTCTTCCATGCCGACTACGAGGCCACGCTGCTGGATACCTACGGCGCGGACTATGAGGATACCCTGGTGGTAGAGGGCGGCGTGGTGGCGGAATAAGGCCACAGCCGAATCACGCGTTATCCTGGATTCCTGCCTGGGCAGCCGGGCAGGAATCCGTGTGTATGGGAGGCCAATATGGATTTCAATGTGATGCAATCCTACCTGCCCCGTTTCTGGCAGGCCCTGGGGCTCACCCTCAGCA
>JAXECZ010000091.1:0-3056 GCA_034104845.1 Faecousia sp.
GATGCCCAGAAGCATGGTGAAGATTTCCCCCGCCTTTTCCACAGGATCAACATCCGCAAACTGCTCAGGGAACATGATACAGGCGGCGTAGTAAGCATCCGCCAGCGCAGTCTCCAGGTTGGAGGCAGAGGAACGGAAGGAGATCTGGGAGTAGACCCTGCCCTCCTGAACGGCGGTCAGCGCTTCGTAGAAATCAGGATTGTTGGCATAGTCCTCATTGATCAGGCTCATACCATTGAAATCCAGGAAGATAAATTCGGGGTCCCAGGCAAGCACCTGCTCCACATCGATGTTGAAGGCACCGGTCTGGTCGGTGGTGTTGGCCAGGTTGTTGGCGTGGATCAGCTCGAAAGGACCATAGTAGGCCTCGGTGCCCTCAAAGCCATGCTGCCCCTTGAAGGAAACGCCGGCCACATACACGGTGGGCTTCTCCTCCTCCGGGATGGAGGCGGTGCGCGCATCCAAATCCTGCTGAATTTCTTTCAAATAGGCAGTCAGTTCAGCGGCCCGGTCCTCCATGTGGTACAATTCGCCCAGGATGCGAATGGTCACATAGGCCTTTTCGTCCAGAGTGGTATCACTGCCGGGAACCATGACCACAGGAATGCCGGTCTTGGCACTCAGCTCATCGGGATCCAGAGAGGCATAGGTGCTGACCACAATGACCTGAGGATCCACGTTGATCATTTCTTCCTCAAAGGGAACGCCGTTGGTACCGGTGACGGGCAGATCCTTGAACTTATCGAAGTTGACATAATTGTACAGGCGGCTCATGCCGGGCTTGGTCTCATAGTCCTCCACGCCCACCACCAGATCGGCCGCACCCACATAGCAGCTGTAGCGCAGCGCGCCCACGCCGACACAAACAATGCTTTCCACCGTTTCGGGAATTTCAACCTCCCGATCCATGCAGTCTACAATGATGCGGGTCGCAGAACCGGATTCCGCCGCGACAGAAAGAACCGCCATGGAACACAGCATCGCAGCCACCAGTAACACAGAAATGATTTTTTTCACAATATCCTCCTTCAATGGTGCCGCATAACCTGCGGCAGTTTCTGTGCCTGATTACGCAGGGAATAGCCCATTCGATGATAGGTTCTCAGGCGCTTGGCATACATCTTGTCAAACACCGGGATATGGGTGTCCACATAGTCATAGATGTACACGGCATCCTTTCCCGGGTAATCCCGATGGAGCCGCCCGGCGTATTGCTCCACCACGCCCTTCCAGGAGACCGGGGTTGCCAGAAACAGGGCATCCAGCCTGGGATAGTCGAAGCCCTCCCCCACAAGCTGCCCGGTTGCCACCAGGAGCATGGTTTCCTCAGGCTGCACCTCCGCCATGGCCTTCATCGCCCCATCCCGCTCCTTCTTCGGCATCTCCCCGGTGAGCAGGAAGGGCTTCTGGGCATAGGGCTTGAGCAGCTCATAAAGAACAGCCGCCTGGTCGGTAAAGCGGGTGAGAATCAGAGGTGTCCTCCCCTCGTCCAATGCTTTTTTCACATCCGAGGCAATAAGATCGTTGCGGAGTTCGTTTTTTCGCAGATGCTCATAGGCTTCCGTAACATGCACCTTCTCTTTGAAGAACGGAAGAACCGTTCCGGTAAATCTGGGGATGATGTAGTGTCCGATTCCCTGCTCGGCGGCTTTTTCCCTGGCGGAGTACTGGAATCGAACCGGGCCCAGCAGCATCTCGTTGATCTTCTCCAATCCATCCCCACGAAAGGGTGTGGCGGTCACACCATACACATACCGGGCGTGAACCTCCTGCAATACGGAGCGAAGGGTTTCCGATGCGCTGTGGTGACACTCATCCACCAGCACCATGCCGTATTCCCGAAGCCGGGGGTGGAATTCTCCCTTTTTACACAGTGAGCCCGCCATGGCAATGTCCACGATGCCGGTGGAGGTGTCCTTGGGGCCATGGATGATGCCGATGAGGCTTGTTCTCCGCTTCCTTCTGCCGGTTTTCGTCTCATATTCCGGCAAATCCTCCCGGAATTCCAGAAATCGCTCCAATGCCTTCTGCCATTGCTTGATCAACGCGGAGGATTCCAGCAGAATCAGGGTGCTGACCCTTCGCTCCGCAATCAGGCGGCTGCAAACCACGGTTTTTCCGAAGGCCGTGGCGGCACTGAGGATGCCGCAGTCATGCTTCAAAACAGCCTTTGCCGCCGCTTCCTGATTGTCCCTCAGTTCTCCCAGAAAGCGAACCTCCAGCGCTTTCCCAGCGGCTCGTTTCTCCTCAATTCGAACCGGGATTTCCGCTTCCCGGCACCGTTCCAGCAGCTCCTCCAGCAGTCCCCTGGGAATACAGAGAAAACCACCGTCATCCTCTCCCAGGTACAGATACCGGGAGTTGGAGAAATTGGACAGGCCCATTGCCCGGTTCCGATAGAACAGTGGATTGGCAATGGCAGCCATCCGGCGGAGCTGATTTTGCAGCCGGGGCTTGAGATTCCCGGTTTCAATGTAAATCCGATTTGCCAGGGTCAGGCGCAGCGGCCCGTCCGCATCCTCCTTGTGGAGCTTCTTGCTTCGCTCCCAAGGCTTTGTTTCCTCCGGCAGAAAGCAGTCCTGGGGCGAACCGGCAACATTCCATTTCTTGATGCAGTCCTCCATCGTTGCTGCGGACAATCTCTGGGTGGAGAATAAGGTGCCCCACTGGTCCTTATAGGGCTCCCAGTTTTCGTCCACGAAGGCACTATTTTCGTTTTTCAACGCCTGTCCCTGCAATGGGAGCGCAATCAGATAGCCCAGCTCCCCGTCGGAGATGCTGGTCTGTGCCGGAAGCATTCGGTCATAAAAGCGGAAGGATTTCAGATTCACCGTCTCCGCACCCTTTTCCAGCAGCGCCATTCCAAACCGGCGAACCAGCACGGCATCCACTGTCTCCTCAAAGAAAACCCACAGATGCCCGCCCCGGCCGGAACGGGAACGCTCCACCAGACAGGGAATGGAATTGGCGCCGCACACCTGCCGCAACGCATCCACCTCCTCCATCCAGAGACTATCCGTGTTCCCAAAGTCCAGGGCTTCGGCGCCCTTTTCGTG
>JAXECZ010000003.1:0-4673 GCA_034104845.1 Faecousia sp.
GGTGGGAACGCCGGAAACCAGAGCTACGGAGGCGATTGCAGCGTCCGTGCTGGTCCAGGTGACGGCGTTGGTAACGAACTGGTCACCCTTGTAGTTCTGGGCAAGCACTTCCGTCACGGTGAAGACCTGCTTCGTGGTCACGTTCTTCTTGTCCAGAGTCAGGTGCCATTCGCCTGCTTCATCCATCGTCCAGCTGCCAATGCTTTGATCAGGCGTCAGAGCGAGCGCTTCCATCTGCATGGCGATGACATTCACCTTTGCGGCGGCTTTCCGCTTCAGCGGGTCGCCGTTCAGGGTGGCGGTGATGGTGACAGTGCCAGCCTTGGTTCCGGCGGTGATCTTACCGGTTTCGTCCACCGTGGCAATGTCGGTGTTGGAGGATTTAAAGGTCAGGTGCTGGGCATCAATGCCATTCTGTCCGGAAATGCTGATTTGGGCAGTCTGATCGGGCTGCAGACCCAGCTTGGGCACACCGGTCACGGTGGCGGTGAGGGTCTTGGCGGGATCCAGATAGTAAACAGTCAGCACGACCGCCTTCTTCACGTTGGAGCCGTCGGTGGCGGCAGCGGTGATGGTGACGGTGCCGGGCTTTACCAGCTTCACATTGCCGGTTTGATCCACCTGGGCGATGGCGTTGTTGCTGCTGGTCCACTTCATGATGCTCAGGGCATCAGTGGGAGTGGGAGCGGCGGAGAGCGGAATGACATTCTTCTGGAACATGTCCACACTCAGCTTGGCATCCAGGAGCTCTTCACCCATGGAGAGGGTGATGGCCGTGGTCTTGGGCAGAATCTGCAGGGTCAGCTCTGCCGTGGCGCTGCCGTTGTTGGGTGTGGCGGTCACGGTTACGGTTCCGGCGGATTCCACCTTCTTGGCGGTGAGCAGGCCCTTAGCGGAGATGGTGGCAAATTCCGAACCCTCGGTGATCTCCCAGGTGGAGGCCAGCTTCACGCTGCCGGGAATCCGGTAGAGGGCCAGCTGCAGCGTCTTTCCGGCAATCAGGTATTTCGTGGTATCCGGCCGGATGACGGTGGTCTCCACGAATTCCACTTCCGTGCTGCCCTGGGCCTGGCTGTAGTTGTCGTAAGCAACCAGACGGAGCTTACCGGCATTCTTGGCTTTCAGCACCCAGCTGCCGTTCGTCAGCTTGGCAACGGCGGCAATGGTGCCGGCGGCGGACTCACCGTCGATGGTTTCAACCCGCCATCTCAGGTCGGCCTTGGTGCCAAGGATCTTGGCCAGCTCCTCCTGGAGGGCGGCCATGCCGTTGAGGGAAATGGATTCTTCTTCGGTGCTCTCCGGAATTTCGGACAGATCGATCAGCTCCAGGCTGGGGCAGTTCTGGAAGCAGTTCTGGCCGATGGTGGTGAGGCTTTCGGGGAAGTTGATGGCGGTAAGCGCCTCGCAGCCGTAGAAAGCCTGGGTGTCCAGCTTCTTTACTCCCTCGGGGAGCTGCACTTCCGTCAGGCTCAGGCAGGAGGAGAAAGCCTGGCGGCCAATGCTTTCCACGTTGCTGGCAAGATTGATCTGGCTCAGATCGCCGCACCAGGCAAAGGCATAGCTGCCGATGGCTGCCGGGCTGCCGCTTTCGTTGCTGCCCAGGGTGACTTCGGTCAGGCTGCTGCAGCGGGCGAAGGCGTAATCGCCGACGGTGGTGACGGTTTCGGGGATGAGAACATTGGTCATGGCATCCAGACCGTAGAAAGCATAGTTACCAATGGAAGTAATGCCCTCTTCAATCACCACTTGCGTGATCTGGTCTCTCAGGCGGTACCAGGGAGCCATGGCGGAGGCGGTGTTGGTGGTGTAGTTCTTCATGGCGCCGGTGCCCCGGATGGTCAGGGTGTCGCCCTTTACCATCCACACCGCGTTGCCGCTGGTGCCGCCCTGGTGCACATTGTCCAGAACGACCCAACCGCGGACGGGCTCTTTGCTGGCGTCATTCAGCTCTTTGGCGGTGAACTTGCCCCAGGTGACGGTTCCGGTGCTGTTCTTCAGGCCCATGATCAGGCCCCAGGTGGTGCCGTCGTCATGCCGGATGACGTAGGGGTAAACCGACTGGTCTCTGAGGATGAGGCCCACGGCGGCAGAGTTTTCATTGGGCTCGAACCGGACGGTGAGGTTCTCATCGGCAACGCCCACATCCTGATAGCTGGCGCTGAAGCCGCCATTGGAGGTGAAAGCGAAGCCATTGTTCTTGGCGTAGAAGTAGGCCTCGGAGCCCCGGGCTGCCGTGATCCGGAAGCCGGAAATGGGGTGGAGGAACTCTTCATTAATAAAGCCAAGGGCGTAATCGTCGATCTGCTGGACGGAATTGGGAATGGTGATGGCCTTCAGCGCGTTGCAGTTGGCGAAGGCTTCAGTCTCAATGTGCTTCACACCATTCTGGATGGTCACGGAGGTCAGCTTTTCGCAGTTATCAAAAGCGCGGCGGCCGATGGTTTCCAGGCTTCCGGGGATGGAGACCTTGGTCAAACCGGACCAGGAGAACGCGTTTGCGCCAATGGCTTTCAGGCCGTTGGGCAGGGTGACGGTGGTGAGAGAACTGCAGTACTGGAAAGCGCCCCTGCCAATCTCCCGGAGGCTGGTGGGCAGGGTAATGGAGCGCAGCTTCATGCAGCTCCAGAACGCGCTTCCGCCGATGGCGGTGACGCCGCTGGGGATGGTCACCGCGGTCAGGCTGGTGCAGTAGAGGAAGGCGTCGTTGCCGATGGTGCGGACACTGCCGGGAATCACCACGGAGGCGGCATTGTAGCACTCAAGGAACGCATTGTCGCCAATGGTGGTGACGCCGGAGCTGATCACGATCTTCTTGATGCTTCTCCGCTGGCAGTACCAGGGGGCGCAGAATGCTTCGTAATCACCCGCCGTATTCGCTCTCTGGCCCAGGTAGTTTTCCATGGGGCCGGTGCCAGAGATGGTCAGCACACCGGCGGAACTCAGGGAATAGGTCACCTTTTCGCCGCAGCTGCCGGACATGGGATGGACCGAAGAGCCCAGGGAGATCCAGCCGCGGACCAATTCCTTGGTTTCGTCCGCCAGCTTTTCGGCGGTGAGCTGTCCCCAGTCGATCACGCCCTCGCTGTCCTTCAGGCCGTAGATCAGACCCATGTTGCCCATGTAATCGTTCCAGATCTTGGTAGGATGGACAGTGGCGCCCTTGCCTGCCTGACACATTACGCCGGAGTCGGAGTAGCAATTGAAATAAACATCCTGGTCCTGGGTCAGGGTTACCGCAAAGAGGTAGTTGGGGATGTAGGCGCCATTCGCTAGGAAGCCGAAGCCGTTCTCCTTGGCGTAGAAGTAGCCCTCGGAGCCCTTCGCGGCGGTGATGGTGAAGCCCTCAACAGGGGTATTGGTATAAGTTTCCAGATCCCAAAGATAGCCAAGAGCACAGTAGCCGATGGTTGTCAGGGAATTGGGGAGAGTGATCTCCATCAGGGTGGGGCAGTTGAGGAAAGCATCGTATCCAATGCTGATCAGCCCCTCTGGCAGGGTGACGGCGCTGAGGCTGCTGCAGCCGCGGAATGCTTCCTCTCCAATGCCCGTTACATGCTCCGGAATCTCAATGGAGGTCAGGCTGGTGCAGTCCCAGAAGGTGCCGTCACCAAACGCAGTCAGTGCGCTGGGCAGCTTTACAGAGCTCAGCATGGGACAGTTGGAGAATGCGTACCCGACGATCATGGTGACGCTGTCGGGGATGACAATGGAGGTCAGGCTGAGGCAGTAGGCGAAAGCCGAATAGCCGATGGATGTCAGGCTTTCCGGCAGAACCACTTCCGCGAGGTTCTCACAGGAGTCAAATGCATGGTCACCAATGGAGGTGACGCCCTCTTCCACCACGACCTTGGTGATCTGATCTTTCTGGCCACCCCAGTCACAGAAATCATACATCTCGCCGGTGCCGGAGATGGTCAGGGTGCCGTCTTCCAGGGTCCAGGTCAGGTCGTTGCCGCACTTGTTGGTGTCCGCTGTTTCGCCGGAATCTCTGCAGATCCAGCCGCGCACCACTTCTTCGGAGGCGGCGGCCAGCTGGCTGGCGGAGAAGTTACCCCACTGGATGCTGCCGCCTTCCTCCTTCAGGCCGATGAGCTGTAGCCAATCCATGCCGTAATCACTGTTGCCCAGGTAGGGATACACCAGCTGGCCCATGGGGATGGTGCCGATCACATTGGAATCAGGATCGGAGAAGACGTGGACATCCAGGTCTTCCGTTGCGGAGAAAACGCCGAAATACTGAATCTCGGTCACGCCGTTCTGCTGGAAGCCTAGACAATTGTCCTTGGCGTAGAAGTAAGCCTCAGAGGCCAGGGGAGCGGTGATGGTGAAGCCCTCCACCGGTGTGCAGTTCCAGTCCTCATCCGCCAGATAACCCAGGGCATAGTCTCCGAACTTGACCACGGAATCGGGGATGGTGATGTTCAGCAGCGCCGGGCAGTTGGAAAATGCATAGCTCTCAATGGTCTGCAGCCCCTTGGGGAAGGTGACCTGACTCAGGCTGGTGCAGTCCGCGAATGCTCTGTCGTAGATGCCCACAACGCTGTTCGGAATTGTGATGGCTTCCAGACTGGAGCAGCCTTGGAATGCAAAAGCGCCGATTTCTTTCAGGGCGCTGGGGAAAGTGACGCTCTTCAGCCCGGTGCAGCCCGCAAAGGTTTCATAGTTGATATATG
>JAXECZ010000026.1:0-17521 GCA_034104845.1 Faecousia sp.
CCGCGTGGTTCCCCTGGGCTACGAGATGCAGTCCGTCATCCATGTGGTCTCCGTGGCCCTGCGTGCTGCCCTGATTTTCGGCAACATCCAGCCCGGCGACTTCAAGGCCCTGGCCAAGTACACCATGGACCGTGTCCGCGCTTTCGTTAATGCCTACAAGCCCCTGTCCGATGAGATCGTGTCCTACGGTGCCGGTGCCATCTGCCTGGGCTTCCCCGTTGTTTCCAACGAGACCGAGAATATGTTCCGTGTTCCCAAGTCCCTGATCCAGCAGCTGGATACCTCCAAGTGGAACGCCACCTCTCTGGAGGCCCGGGACATCAAGCTGAAGATCACCAACATCGACATTCCTGTTGCTTTCGCCAGCGCTTTCGAGGGCGAGATCATCCGTAAGGGTGACATGCAGGTGGAAGTGGACGGCTCCCGCGTGGACTGCTTCGAGCTGGTTCGCACCAAGGAAGCCGCTGAGGTGGAGGATCACAAAATCACCGTGGAAGGCCCTGAAATCGACGAGATCCCCGTGGGCTCCAAGATCTCCCTGTCCTACACCATCGATGTGGCCGGTAAGGCCATGCAGCCCGACTTTGAGTCCGTTATGGAGCGTAAGATCCACTCCTGGCTGAACTGCATCGAGGGCGTGATGCACACCGGTCAGCGTGACATGATCCGTATCCGTATCAGCAAGGCTGACTTCGAGGCCGGCTTCAAGTTCAAGCACATCGGCGAGGTGCTGTACGCCAAGGTCAAGAGCGAGTTCGAGGCCGTGGTGGACAAGTGCCAGGTGCACATCGTGGTGGATCCCGAGAAGAACAAGGAGCTCCGTGCTGCCGCCAACCAGGTCTTCGACCGTCGTGACGCCCGTCTGGCTTCCATGACCGACGAGTCCGTGGAGCAGTTCTATACCTGCATCATGTGCCAGGCCTTCTCCCCCAGCCATGTGTGTATCGTCACTCCCGAGCGTCTGGGCCTCTGCGGCGCTGTGTCCTGGCTGGATGCCAAGGCCACCAAGGAGCTGGATCCCAACGGTCCCTGCCAGATCGTTCCCAAGACCGGCTGCACCGACGAGCGCCTGGGTGCTTACGAGTCCGTCAATGAGGCTGTCTCCAAGTACTCCCACGGCGCCCTGGAAAAGGTCACCCTGTACTCCCTGTTCCAGGATCCCATGACCTCCTGCGGCTGCTTCGAGTGTATCTGTGGCGTGGAGCCTGTCTCCATGGGTGTTGTCATCACCTGCCGTGAGCATGCCGGCATGACCCCCCTGGGCATGACCTTCTCCGAGATGGCCTCCATGACCGGCGGCGGTGTCCAGACTCCCGGCTTCATGGGCCATGGCAAGCACTTCATCGCTTCCAAGAAGTTTATCGCTGCCGAAGGCGGCCCCGGCCGTATCGTCTGGCTGCCCAAGATGCTCAAAGAGCAGATGCGTGAGCGCCTGGATGCCACCGCTCTGGAGCTGTACGGCGTGGAGAACTTCACCGACATGATCGCCGATGAGACCATCTGCACCGAGGACCCCGAGGCCCTGATGAACTACCTGTCCGAGGTGGGCCATCCCGTCCTCTCCATGGAGCCTTTCGATATGTAATGCTCCTGTGATTCCCTGAAATCACACGTTCCCCCCGGGAAACCGGGGGGAATTTTATGCCGTTTCTGGTAAAAGGGGTTGCAATGAAAAAGCGGGAGGACTATAATACAGAAAAAAACATGTCTGTCCGCTGTGTAAATCAAATAAAATGGAGGAAGCGACAATGAAAAAATGGATCGCCCTGCTGGTGCTGCCGGTGCTGCTGGCTGCCATGGCGGTGCCTGCTTTGGCCGATGACAATAACCACCAGGTAGCCCAGGTTTTGAAGATCACCGAGGGTGTGGAAGAGGGAAAGGTTCCAAAGACCGACCATTTGCAGGATGAGCAGATGATGGAGATTCTCCGGGAATTCCAGGACACTGAGGAGGCGGAGAAAATCCTCCCCGAGGATATGGAGATCCAGCACCTGACCATGATCCGCCAGCGGGATGTAGCCAACAACGGCGAGCCCATCCAGCTCTCCCTGCGGGCTTGGGGCGCATGCGACCGGTATCTGGTGGTGCTGTTCAAACCCGCGGAGGAAGAGGAATGGACCGTTGTTGCGGCGGCCCAGGGGGAATTCATTGACGCAGAGCTGCCCGGAGATGGCCAATATGCCTTCGCCTGGAGCTGGGGCTAAGGGATTTTGTAGAAAACGCACAAATAATGTCATAAAGTTTCCCGTTTCTACCGGCAAAAGTCCTTGACAGGGAAAGAATCGGATTTTATAATATTTGCATATTGGTTTGCCGGGTTACTGCGTCAAGCCGATAAGCCTGCTATCATAAATTGAGATGTACCCTACTACCCCGCTGTCAGGAGGAATGCTTCATGAAGAGATTGTTTGCTTTGATGCTCACCGCCGTCATGCTTGCGGCTGTGTTCGCAATCCCAACGTTTGCCGATGTGCAGATCGATCTGCTGATGTCCACCCCCGGCGTCTGTGTGGAGCGGGCAAAGCAGGGGGTCAAGCCGGAGGAGCTGGCGGATGCCATTGAAGAGGGAACCGAGCTGATTCCCGAGGAATGCAAGCTGGACCCGGAGCGGATCACCGTGCTCCAGACCGGAAGGCTTATCTGCGAGGAAGAGGACGGCTACGCCACCTTTAAGGTGTGGTCCACGGTGAAGCGTACCATCGGCCTGTTTTTCCAGGCGGAGGATTCCGAATGCTGGGAGCTGCTTGCCTGCAACCTGGGAGATGTGATCGAGGGCGAATTCCTGAGCTCCGGCACCTATGCCATTGTCGTTGGCTGGTAGATCCGTTCTTTTGCGGCTGTGGCCGGATCTCGGTCACGTTTTCTTCCACAGGGAAGTACATATTCAGTCATCTTATACCGCCGCCTCAAAAATTATTGGAGGGATTAAGATGAAAAAAGTACTGGCTCTGGTTTTGACACTTGTTCTGTGCCTGCCCCTTGCGCCTGCCGCTTTTTCAGCGGAAGAAGAGAAAATGGAACTGGAAGACTACACCTATGAAAGCGCCAAGGAGGTCATCGCAGCGGCAGGGTGGGAGGGAATCTCCTGCACTGTGGCTGAGCGGAAATTCTGGCTGCCTGTGGAAATGAAGCGCATGGAGCTCACCGAGGAGGCAAAGGAAGCCGGCTATCTGGCTTGCTATCTCTCAGCGAATTTCATGCTCAGTGTGGCCTGCCTGGATTACGACGGCATCAGTCTGGAGGATTACCTGAATATTGTCACGGAAAACGGTGTCCGGGATCCCCACATGGAGGAGGTCAACGGTGTGGACACCGTGATTTACGACGAGCCCCAAGAGGATGGAACCCTCTGCCGGATCGCCGCCATGACAGAGCCGGACGGGCGGTTCCTGGAATTCGTATTCCGCACCAATTCTGAAGACCTGGACTTCCTTATCCATGTGTGTATTGCCACCATTCACAGTCAAAGCTGACATTCGATTATGGTTGTTTTTCAAGTTTTCAACCCAGATAATTCGCACTTGGTTCCGTTTTTGCCATTTTTCTATATTCCAATGCCCCAGAGACCCATTGGTCTCTGGGGCATTTTTATAACGGATTTCGTGATATTCTAACAAATCAAAGACAAATTCATCATCATCTGGTAGAATCTGGAAAAGAGGCGGCTGTATATGATTAAGATAATGTTATCACGAAAGCTTGGTGAGCTGAGAGTGACTCAGGCTGACCTTGCAAGGCGGACGGGGATCCGACCTACGACCATTAATGAACTGTATCATGAGTTATGTGGACGCGTGAGCCTGGAGCATTTGGATCTGATTTGCGAGGCTTTGGACTGTGATCTGGATGAGCTTCTTGTTCGCCTGCCGAATAAAACCGAGGTCGAGGAAGAGCGTCATTTCAAGCAAAAAGAAGACAAGCGCAAGAAAACACAAATTCATTGCTGACACATTTGCCCACTGATGCTTTCCGTACAGAAAACCCCTTATGATGTATTTAGCAGCTTCGGCTGTTAAATAAATATTCGGGAAAGGAGGATACTTAACAATGAAGAAAGTAATTTCCCTGATCCTGGTGGTTGCTCTGTTTGCTACTCTGGCTATCTCTGCTTCCGCCGCAACAATCGTTGTGCATGAGCAGAATGGTTGGGAGACTCAGAATCAGATCGAGCACGGCGATGGCTTCTGCGCGTTCCTGAACGAGCTGCCCGCTGATGTTGCTTCTGCATATCTGGAGTGGGTGTACGCCGATGACGGTTCCAGCAGATGGTCCGTTGATACCGTCAAGGTCCTGAGCATCACCGAGGGTGTGACCCAGACTGCTACCAAGTGCGCTGAGGCTGCCACCATCAAGGAACTGAAGGCTGTCTGCGAGGCTGACGAGAGAATCAATAATCTGACTGTTTTCCGTCAGAGAAACATCGTGGATGCTGAGGGCGCTGTTGATATTTCCGTCAAGCTGTGGCCCTGCGCTCCCGACAAGCACCCCGATCAGGCTACCGTCGTTCTGTTCCGCGGCGAGGGTGAGGAGAGCTGGACTGTGGTTGGCTATGCTGCCGACAAGGTCTGTGATGCCACCCTGCCCGGTAACGGTGCTTACGTGGTCGCTCTGGCCTGGTAATGAAACCGCTATCAGAACTGGCTCAGTCAAAAAATGTCCTTCCGTTCATTGGAGCGGAAGGATATTTTTATGCAAAAGACCCGCCGGAGGGCATCCGGCGGGTCAGGCTATGGGTTAGTTGCAGCCGCAGCCGCAGTTGTTGTCGCAGCAGTTGTTGCAGCAGCCGTTGCCGCCCCAGTTCATGCTGCTGCCCCAGCCGCAGTTGCAGAACAGCAGGATCAGGATGATGATCCACCAAATGTTGCCGCCGAAGCATCCGTTATTACCGCACATAAGTTTCCCTCCGATTGTTTTTCAGGATTTTCTCGAGCTCTGACGCTCATTCCATGTTATTCCCCAGGACGGAAAATGTGCAGCCCTGCCGCAAAGACGAAAATCCCCTGCCTCCGGCTTGGAAGCAGGGGATCGGTGCTCAGAGGGTACGCAGGGCGTCGATGAGGGCGGTTTTGGAAGCGGTCTGCTGATCCTTGACCTTGATTACCCGAGCGGGGCATCCAGCCACCACGGTGCCGGGCTCCACGTCGCTGATGACCACCGCTCCGGCGGCAACCACCGCGTCGTGGCCGATGCGGCAGCCCTCGATCACCACGGCGTTGGCGCCGATGAGCACATTGTCCTCCACGATCACGGGGGTGGCGGAGGCGGGCTCCACCACGCCTGCCAGCACAGTGCCCGCGCCGATGTGGCAATTCTTGCCCACGGTGGCCCGTCCGCCCAGCACGGCACCCATGTCGATCATGGTGCCCTCTCCCACGACCGCGCCGATGTTCAAAATGGCGCCCATCATGATCACGGCGTTTTTACCGATCTCCACCTGCTCCCGAATGATGGCGCCGGGTTCGATCCTAGCGGGAATGTTTTTCAGATCCAGCATGGGAATGGCGGAATTACGGCAGTTGTTTTCAATTTCCAGGTGGCGGAACTGGTTGGCCTCCAGTACCGGGGCCACATCCTTCCAGTCACCAAAGACGATCTTACACCCGTCGGAGGCGGGGAAAACATGGCAGTTGGGGAACGCTACCGGTTCGTCCTCCCAAACATAGACCTTGACCGGGGTTTTCTTTTCGGAGGTGTGGATATAGTTGATGATTTCCTGGGCGTTCATGGAATTGACTCCTCTTTCTTTCTTGGATGGAATAATGGTATCATCATTTTCGCAAAAACGCAAGGGAAAATTGACACCGGGGGAGAATTGACGTATAATCTCTTTACATTTCAATCCCGAGGTGTTACCATGAAAATCATTGAAGATCGCCGGGCGCTGCACCGGATCCCGGAGCTGGATCGGAACCTGCCGGAAACCGTCGCCTATCTTCGCCAGCAGCTGTCCGGCTTGGGCTGCCGGGTGTTTTTCCCTATGGAGGGAGCTGTGTGCGCTTATTTTGACTTTGGACGGCCACAGACCCTAGCTTTCCGGGCGGACGCGGACGCACTGCCCATCCAGGAGCAAACCGGCCTGGATTTCGCCTCCTGTCATCCAGGGAGGATGCACGCCTGCGGCCACGATGGCCATATGGCAATCGCCCTGGAGCTGGCCCGGCGGGTCAGCAGGAAAACCGAGCTGCCCCACAATATCCTGATCGTGTTTCAACCGGCGGAGGAGACCACGGGGGGCGCCCGGGAGCTCTGCGGCACCGGCATTTTTGAAGAATACCATGTGAAAGCCATTTTTGGCCTGCACCTGTGGCCGGGTCTGCCGGAGGGCGTCATTGCCAGCCGGAAGGAGGAGCTGATGGCCCGCTCCTGCGAGGTGAAGGTGGATGTATTTGGGCGGGCAGCCCACATTGCCCGGGCAGAGGAGGGGCTGGATGCCCTGGCGGCGGGAGTGAAATTCTATTCTCAAGCCATGGAGATGGAGGCCCATATGCCCGACGGGGTATTCCGGCTGCTGAAATTCGGGAAATTTGAAAGTGGCCGGGTGTGCAACGCCCTGTCCGCCCACACCCATATGGAGGGCAGCCTCCGGGCCTTCCAGGACGAAATTTTCTATGGGATGCGTCAGAAGCTTCTGGACATCGCCGCTTCGGTGGAGGCGGAAACCGGCTGCACCGTCCGGGTGGATATGAACGACGGCTACCCTGCGGTGCTGAATCCCGCCGAGCTGTACCACCGGGTTCGCCGGTGCACGGATTTCCAGGAGCTCCCGAAGCCCGCCATGACCACCGAGGATTTTTCCTGGTATCAGCGCAGCCTGCCGGGGATGTTCTTCTTCCTGGGACTGGGGGATGTGCCCGCCCTCCATGCGGATAATTTCAATTTCAACGAATCCATTCTGACGATAGGCGCCGATTTCTTTGAACATCTGGCGGAGGATTTTCAATGATTCCATTAAATTCCAATTTATCAACCCTGAAACGCAGCGGCATCCGGGTCTACACCAATATGGCAAGGGAGATTCCGGACTGCGCCATGCTCACCATCGGGGAACCGGATCTGGATACCCCCCAGCTCATCAAGGATGCCGCCTGGGCTGCTTTAAACCAGGGACATACCCACTATGCCCCCAACCAGGGCATCCCCGCCCTGCGGCAGGCGGTGGCGGATTATGAGACGGGCAGAGGCAATCCTACCCTTGCCGAGCAGGTGCTCATCACTGTGGGCTCCTCCCAGGCACTGTTCACCGCATTGCTTGGCGTGTTGAATCCGGGGGAAGAGGTGATCGTCCCGGTGCCGGCCTTTTCCCTGTATGAGACCATCGTTACCATAGCCGGGGGAAAAGTGGTGCCGCTGGATGTGAGTCAAACCGGCTTCCAAATTGACAACCAAATGCTGAACAGCCTGATCACGCCCAGAACCAAGGCCATCATCCTCAATTCGCCAAACAACCCCACCGGCGTGGTGTTACAGGAAAAAAGCCTGACCGCCGTGAAAGAAGCGGTGCTGGGAAAGCCTATTTTTGTCATCAGCGACAATGTGTACAGTCTGCTTAGCTATGGGCCCTGCCCGGATCTCAGCCTGGATGCGGAGTTGAAGCAGCAGCTGATCCTCTGCCAGAGCTTTTCCAAGCCCTATGCCATGACCGGCTGGCGTCTTGGCTATCTGGTGTGCCCGGAGTATGTGATGGACCGGCTGCTGCTTTTAAGCGCCGGTACCATTGCCGCCGTGCCCACTTTCCTCCAGGAGGCGGGGGTGGCCGCGCTGAGGGAGGACACGACCCCCATGCGGGAAATCTACCGCCGCCGCAGAAATTATGTAACCCAACGACTGAGACAGATGGATCTGGAATTTCCGGAGCCGGAGGGGGCGTTCTATGTCTTTGTGGACATCCGGAAATTTGGCATGCGCTCCGACGAATTCTGCACACGCCTGATCCGGGAGGGGAAGCTGGCCGCCGTCCCCGGAAGCTGCTTCGGCGTGGAGGGGTACCTGCGGCTTTCCTACTGCTACAGCGATGAAGAGCTGAAAAAGGGATTGGATCGCCTGGAGGCATTTATCAGGGGACTATAGACCGTGGGATACGAAGAATTGATAATTTACGGGACGAATAACCACCCAGCCACAGTAGGGGAGGCTTGTTCTGCAACTTCCATTTTGTTGTTGAAAAACCCCCGTCTTTGGGGTACAATGGAAGAAACGAATCCCCAGGAGGAATAAAGATGGCGGAATTGATTTCTTTGATCGTGCCGTGCTATAACGAAGAGCCGTCCCTGCCCTATTTCTGGGAGCAGACCACCGCCGTGATGGCGAAAATGGATTATCTGGACTTTGAAGTGATTTTTGTGAACGACGGCTCCCGGGACAAGACTCTGGAGATTCTTCGTTCTATGGCGGAAGCGGACAGCCGGGTGAAATACATCTCCTTTTCCCGGAATTTCGGCAAGGAGGCCGCCATGTTTGCCGGGTTGGAGCACGCCAAGGGGGACTATGCCGCCGTGATGGACGCGGATCTGCAGGACCCTCCCGCCCTGCTGGAGCAGATGTATCACGCCGTCACCCAGGAGGGCTATGATTCCGCCGCTACCCGCCGGGTCACCCGAAAGGGGGAGCCTCCCATCCGCTCCTTTTTTGCCCGGATGTTCTACCGGATCATCAACAAAATGACAGATGTGGAAATTGTGGACGGGGCCCGGGATTTCCGGCTGATGAACCGGAAATTCTTAAATGCCCTGCTGGAGCTGAAAGAGCGAAACCGGTTCTCCAAGGGTCTGTTCGGCTGGGTGGGCTTCAAAACCAAATGGCTGGAATTTGAAAATGTGGAGCGGGTGGCTGGTGAGACCAAGTGGTCTTTCTGGAAGCTGTTTAAATACAGCATCGAGGGCATTGTGGCCTTCACCACCACGCCCCTGACCATCGCCTCTGTAATGGGCTTCTTTATGTGTATGCTGGCCCTTTGCTCCACGGTGTTTATTGTGGTCCGCAAGCTGATCTTCGGCGACCCGGTTTCCGGCTGGGCCTCCACCGCCTCCATCATCACCTTTATCGGCGGCATCCAGCTGTTTTTCATGGGGGTGTTCGGTCAGTATCTGGCCAAAGCCTACACGGAAATCAAAAATCGGCCCATCTACCTTGTGGCAGAATCCAATCTGGAAGAGGAAAACTGAGTTATGACCAAGCACAAGCGTCTTCCCTCGGCCTATTGTCTGCTGCTCCTGGCCGCCGCAGTAATCTACGGTGTGCTGGCGCTGTCGGACAACATCTGGGCCGACGAGGCTTACACCTTTGCCATGCTGCCCCACAGCTTTGGGGAGATCTGGCAAATCACCGCCGCCGATGTCCATCCCCCGCTGTATTATTTCGCGGCAAAGCTGTTTACGGCGGCCTTTGGCTACAGCCAGTATTCCCTGCGGCTGTTCTCCGGGGTCTGCTATTGGCTCATCCTCGCCATCGGAGGCGCCCAGCTCACCCGGCTGTTCAACAAAAGAACCGGGCTGCTGTTCATGGCGCTGTATCTGCTGTTCCCCTTCGCCCTGGAGCATGCGGCTGAGGCGCGGATGTACAGCTTTGCCTCCCTGGCAGTGTTCCTGTGCGCCCTGTTTGCGTACCTGGTGTGGGTATCCCCCAAGCCTGCCCACTGGATCGGCTTTGTGGCCGCCGGGCTTTGCGCCGGCTACAGCCATTATTTTTCTCTGGTTTCCGCCGGTGTGATTTACGGGCTGCTGTTTTTGTGCTGCCTGATTCGCCGCCGGGAGCTTCTGAAAGGCTGGTTTCTCGCCGCCGCTGCCACCATTGTGCTGTATCTGCCCTGGCTGAAATGTCTTTTGGAGCAGCTGGCCTACAAGGCAAGCAACGAATACTGGATCGGAGCCATCACCGTCCAAAGCCTGCTCAACGATCTCATTTACCTGCTCCACGCCAATGGCTTCAGCGCTTTTCCCCTGTTCTTCGGTCTTTTGGGACTGGGACTGATCGTCCGTCTGGCGTGGAAGAAAGCCGCTGCCCCGTTGCTGGCTCTGGCGGTGCCGGTGATCACCCTGGCGCTGGGCGTGGGCATTTCCATGATCATGCGTCCCATTTTCATTCTCCGCTACCTGGTGCCCTGCGGGCCGCTGATTATTTTCTTTGTGGCCTACGGCATCGACACCATTGGGCGGGAAGCGCTGCGGGGCGGCGTTGTCACCCTGATGCTGGCGGCGTTCTGCTCCAATTTGATCTTTGCCCTGGAGGACATTCTGCCCAATCCCGGAAAATTCGGTGCTGCCGCCGTCTCCCAGGCGGAGCAGGCGGAGGCTTATGTGATTCAGGTGAGCAACCACCTCCATGTCAGCCAGGTGGTTGCCTATTATGCGCCCCAGGTTCCCATCTACACCCCGGAAACCCTGGGCGCTGCCAGCCCCTACGAAAACATTCACCCGCTGGAAGAGCGTCCCGAAGAGGCACGCTGTCTGGCGGTGCTCACCGAGCCGGATGCGGAGCCCGACGATTCCCTGTTCCCCGAATCCCGGGGCACCAAGCTGGGCACCTATTTTGCCGCCTACGACACCTTCGACCTGTGGCTGGTGGAGCTTCCCTGAAACAGAACACGGAACCGGCCCCAGGCTGGTTCCGTGGTTTTTATTTTGGAGGGAAGTGGGAGTAGACTCGTCCCGCCTTGGGAATGCAGCCCCGCAGCGCCGCCAGCTCCGAGGCGGTAACGAATTGGTAGCCCTGGGCACTGAGCTGGTCGATGATCCGCAGGGCGGCGGTGACGGAGCTGTCCGACATGTCATGGAGCAGGATCACATCCCCGTCGGTGACGTTTTTCACCACCGCCTGCTCAATGGCGGCAGCATCCTGAATGGCCCAATCCTTTGGATCCACCGACCAATTGAGGATTGCCAGATTCCTGACCTGCGCCACCTGCCGGACCCCGTCGCTGCAGCAGCCCCCAGGAGGCCGGAGAAACCGGACCCGGCAGCCCTCCGGCAGCAGCGCCTGGGTATCCAAAATCTCCTGGGCGATTTCCCGACGGCTGAGCTGCTGCATATTCTTGTGGCTGTAGCCATGGTTGCCCACCTCATGCCCCTCTTCCACAATTCGCTTCGCCTCTGTGGGGTATTCCTTGATTCGGTAGCCGCAGAGCAAAAAGGTGGCGCGGGCCCCCCGCTCCTTCAGTCCATCCAGAAGGCGGCTGGTATAGCGTCCCGAGGGGCCGTCGTCAAAGGTCAGCGCCACATATTTCCCCGCCGCCCTGACCCGTACCGGGAACACCAGCAGGCTCAGGCAGCATAAAATTGCCAGCAATCGCCGCAAGCTCCACACATCCTTTTCTTCCATTTGACCTTTTGGGAGAAATGGGGTAAAATCATGAAAAAACGAAAGAAGAATCTCTATGGATTTGATTTGTCCCATTTGCGCCCAGCCTCTCCGGCGGGAGGAAAAACGGCTTTCCTGCCAAAATGGCCACAGCTTTGACATTGCCCGCCAGGGATATGTGAATTTGCTCACCGTTCAGCAGAAGCACTCCCTCTCCCCAGGGGACACCAGGGAGCAGGTGCTCTCCCGCCGCGCCTTTTTGGAGGCGGGGTTTTATGCGCCCATCTCCCAGGCCCTGAATCAGGCGGCGCTGGATTTTTCCGCCCAGGGAGAAATCCTGGATGTGGGCTGCGGTGAGGGCTACTACTCCGCCCGGCTGGCACAGGCTATGGCGGCTCCCCTCACCGGATTGGACATCTCCAAGGAAGCCGTGCGCTGTGCCGCCGCCAAATACAAGGCACACACCTGGCTCTGCGCCACGGCGGCCCACATCCCGGTGGAGGAGGGCAGCGTGGGCACCCTGACCAGTCTGTTTGCCATCACCCTGCCGGAGGAATTTCGCCGGGTTCTCCGCCGGGACGGACTGTTCTTTCAGGTGCTGGCGGCAGAGGATCATCTGCTGGGGCTGAAATCCATTGTTTACGACCGGCTGACCCACAAGGAAAAGGATCTGGCCCCCACCCTGCCGGGCTTTCAGCTTTTGGATCGCCGATCCATCCGGTTCTCCTTTCAGCTGGAGGGGGAGCAAATCCGCAGTCTCTTTGCCATGACGCCCCACCTGTTCCGCATTGGAATGGCCGGGGCCCAGCGTCTGGCGGAAACCACCCGGCTCCAGGACACCGCCAGCTGCATTCTGAATGTCTACCGCGCCCTTTGACAAAGCTACTTTACCCCGAAAAAAGGCGAATATGCAAAAACCGCAGGCAGGAAAAACCTGTCTGCGATTTTTATTATGCGCTGAATAGCTGACAAATAAATTGGCGCATGCCGAAATATTTTGTCCGTTCAAGACCTGGGTCATTTTCCCATCAGGCCGTTGTAAACACACGCCGATTCCGGGAAAATCTTCAGATTCACCCGGTCGATCAGGCCAAAATTGTCGCCGTCACTGTGGAGATATCCGTTGTCCCACACCACACAGGGCAGGCCAAAGGAATCGGCAAGCGCTCGAAAGCCCTTGGCCCATTCATAGCGGGCATCCGCGTTGTCCTTGTCGGTACAGCCCATTTCGTCGATCACCACAGGAATGCCCCGCTGGATAAACCACCGGTCCAGGGCTGCCAGCTCGTTTTTCACAGCGGTCATATCTCCGATGCCCAGGGTGTTCAAGTCAGGATCCAGGTTCAAGCAGAGATCATAGGGGGTATAAATATGGACGGAGAGAATCAGCCGGTTTTCGGCGCTGTCCTGGGGCATTTGGAACTCAGCATTGGCGGCGGAGGTGAGCTTGCCCGCGTAGGGGCACACCATCACATACCGGTTCTCATTGCACCCGCCGGCAGCCCGAATGGCATCCAGGGCAGTCTGGTTCAGCTCGTTGACCACAGCCAGAATCTCCCGGTGCTCCTTTTTCGCCGTGCTCAGGCCCCACTCATAGGAGGTGCCCGTCACCCGTGGCTCGTTCATGGTCTGGAAAATCAGGCGCTCGTCCACATCGGCAAAATGGGCGGCGATCTGGCTCCAAATGGCCGCCAAATAGGTTTTGCCCCGTTCCGCATTTTCCGGTGTGGGGGTGTAAAGAGCATTGTCGTGGTGGGCATCGATGATCACATAAAGCCCAGCGTCGAGGGCCTGGTGCACCACCTCGTCCACCCGAGTCAGGTAGGATTCGTCAATGCTGTACTCCGGTGCCGGGGAAACATGACGCCCCCAGGAAACAGGGATGCGGACGGTATCAAAGCCCAGCTCCTTCACCGCCGGAAACAGCTCCGCCTTGGTTCTGGGATTGCCCCAGGCCAGCTCCCCGTCCGGGGCATCGAAGCTGTTGCCCAGATTCCAGCCGATGCCCAGACTGCCCATGATTTCATAGGCGGGATTTTCCTCTGCCCCGGCCTTGCCAAACAGAGCGCAGAGCAGTGCCAGTATCCATATCAGGCTGCAAATTCTTCGTGTCATCTCTTTTCCTCCCTTTAGATCTTGTAAAATCCAGCCTCCATCAGCCGGGCCAGCGCCTCGTTGGCCTCTTCATCGGAAAACAGCCCGGTGAAGCGTTTGTCCACCGCCAAGGCCTCCAGGCTCCATTCCAGATGGCCGATTTGCGCCAGTGCGGCAAAGCCGTCGCTGGTGCGGCTGCCGGATAGGCTGCGGTGGGCGGTTTTCATGGCCTCCCCGGCAGTCACCGGCCGCATCCGCACCCCTGCCCGGGCTGCCAGCTCCCGACATTTTTCCCATTGGGAGATAAATTGCTGCTCCATGGTCTTTCTTCCTTTCTGTTGTTATATCACAGCGAACCAATACCGGTACACCATTTTCTTCCACCAGGCTTCCTTCCGCAGAGCCCTGCGGCAAGCAGCCTGACCGGCGGCAAACTGGCTCAGCTCCTCCCCGGTGAGGGTGTGCTGGCTGAAAAGCGCCTTTTCCATCAGCTGCTCCAGTTCCTCCGGAACCGGGCGCTTCAAAAGCCCGGTCAGCAGCCGAAGCTCCTTGCCGCAGGCAATGGCCCGGCGGTTGTTGTCCCCCCTGGTCTGACTCCGACGGCGGAATGCGATCCGCAGCAGCCGCTCCAGCTCCGCCAGGCAGCCGCACAGTCCCAGGAGGAAAACCGTCACAGGAATCCACACCGGCAGCTGCCAGCGCGTTTCCTGGGGCGTCTGCTGGGGCAGGGTGGTATCCTGGGGCATGGTTTGTGCCCCGGAAGGCTCTGCCGCAGGCTGGGTTTGGGGCTCCGGTTGGGTGGAAAGCTGGGTGGGCTCCTGAGCCGGGGGCAGGGAATCGTCCCCGGGGGTCACCTCCAAAATGTTCCAGGTCCAGGCCCGATAGTCATAATACTCCACCCAGGCGTGGGCATCGTCGGAGGTCACCTGAACCGTCTGTCCCGCCTGAGCATCCGTCCGGTAGCCGGTGACATAGCGGGCGGGGATCCCCGCGCTACGCAGCAGCACCGCCGCCGCCGTGGCAAAGTGGACACAGTAGCCCTTGTCGGCCTGCTGTAAAAACCAGAGGGCGAAGTCCCCTGCCTCCGCCGGCATTTGGGTGCCGCTTCGGTCATAGACGGCGCTGGTGCTCACATAGTCCGCCACCGCCTGCACCGTCCCCTCCACGGTGCTCTTGTCCCCTGGGATGGATTGCAGCAGGGCCTTGATCGACGGGCTGCTGGCCTCCGGCAGCTTGAGCCACTGTTCTCCGGGGAATGGCCCCATGGCAGCGGTTCGCAGATTCACCCAGGTTTCCCGCTGCTCCAGATTCTCCCCGGCACCGCCAATCAAAAAGGTCTGTCCGTCTGGGAAGCAGGGCACCATGGGATTCCCCTGGGCATTCAAAACGGTCACCATCACCCGGCCCCGGTTCTCTCCCGCGCCCACCAGAGCCTCCTGGCGGCCGGAGGTGGACTCCCAGGCGGTGCCGGTATACACATCATAATCCTGGAGGCGCAGATAGATGGGGCCGGACTGCTCCGCCGTTACCTCCGCCACAGGGATGCCCAAAAGCATCTGGGAGGGCAGCGCGGACAGCTCCACCGTTTCCCGCTTCCGCAGGCCGGAAAACCAGTCCGTTCCCTGGGCCTGAAATTTCTGGGGCAGCTCCATCAAAGAGGCAAGGATACGACCCCGCAGCTCCCCCGTGGTATTCACAAAGCTATCCCGGGGGCAGAAATGCAGCAGCAGTCCCAGGGCCAAAGCCACTGGGATCACCGCCGTGGCAGTGAGCTTGGCCGCCTGGGGGCCGCTTTCCCGGCGAACGCTGTCGGTGAGCAGCAGCAGGCTCAGTCCCAGCAGCAGGGCAAAGAGATAGAGCTCCCCGGGCACCGTATCCGTCACCAGCAGGCAGGCCGCCAGGGGCAGCAGAAGAAGCAGCACCGCCGGGGCAACGCTCCTGCGGCGGATGACGGTGCGGCTCACCGCGAAAATCAGCACCATGCCCAAAACCGCCAGGGCCAAATCCCCGTTCAGCCGCTCCGTCCGCAGCCCTTTCGGGATGCCCCAGCCGTAGGCCTTGTCATAGATATCCGCCACGATCCCCAGAATGCTCACCAGCTGCCGGCCGAAGCTGCCCTCCAGCCACAGCCAGAACGCCCCCGCCGCACCCAGGATGAGCACCGCCGCCTGGCCCAGCCGGAAAGGCAGCAGCGCACAGCACAGCAGCGTCCAGCAGGCCCAAACCAGAATGATCCGGTTGGGCACAGCAGCAGGAAGGGAAAAGGCGGAAATCAGGCAGCCCACCGCACCCCAGGTGCAGAGCATGGAGAGCACCGCCGATTCCACCATGGCAGGCATTTTACGCTTCATCCGCTTCCCCTCCCACATGGTACTGCCAGCTGGCCCCAATTTCCTTTTCCCACTCGCCGCTCTCCTGGGTCAAGGGGGCGCAGAGCAGCCGGTCGATGGCCTTTTGCAGCGCGGCTTCCGAATCCACATGGGCGCAGACCACCCCGGAGCCGGTGAGAGCCTGTATTTCAAAATCCAGTTCCCGTTTCAGTAAGTAGCGGCCCACCCAGAGCAAGCGGCCGAATTTCCGGTCCAGGGTATCCGGATCCCCGGCGAGCCGGAGGGTCAGCAGCACCGCCCCCCGCACCGGCTCCATGGGCTCCCGCAGAATCAGGCTTCCCACCTTGGCACTGAGCTTCCAATGGAGCTGATTCAAATGGTCCCCCGGCCGGTAGAGCCGGTGCTCATGGTTCTCCGAAAAGCCGCCTCCCGGCTTGGGCACCCAGCCGCTCAGCTCCAGCCGCTGGGGATCCGGCAGATCCGAGACCGGCTGCTCCTTTGGCCGGACCAGGATAGTTTGCTCTCTGACGTTCCGGGCCCGGAACGAGAAGATTCCCAGATAATCGCAGATTTTTGCTTTCTCCACCCAGGCCCGGTAGCCGCCGCAGTGCTCTGTGGAAAAGCCCCGCTCCGGCTCATAGCGCCAGGATTTCCCCGTGAAGCAGCTTTGCAGCCGGATATGCCCTTTAAACGGGGGCATGGGACTGCCGCAGCTGCCCAGCAGCCAGATCTCCGCCTCTTCCCCCTGCTCCAAAGCCTCCACCCCGGCAGGGGCGGCCTGGAAATTCCAGATGGCGGGCAGACTCAGCAGCAGCGACAGCCAGGGAAGCCCTGCCGCCGTCAGCAGCAGCACCCAGGAAAGCCACTCCCCGCTGGCCACATAGTAGACCAGTGCCCCGCAAAGCAGCATGAAATACTGCACTCTTCTTCCAAACATATCAGCGCAGCCGTGGGGCGGGAACGGTTTCCAGAAGCTTTTCCAGAAGTTGCTCCGGGGTAATGCCCTGGGTTTGGGCCCGGGGGGTAAGGATCAGCCGGTGGGCAACGCAGGGGACAAAAACCTCCCGCACATCGGCAGGCACCACATAGTCCCGGCCCCGGAGCTGGGCAACGGCCTTGGACATGGCCGCCACCGCCAGGGTGGCCCGGGGGCTGGCACCCCGCAGGATTTCACCATTTGACCGGGTGGCGCCCACCAGCCGGACAACATAGCTCACCACACTGTCGCTGATGAAGGTTTTTTCCACCGTGTCCTGCAGGGCACAGAGCTGATCCCGGGAAAGGATCCCCCGCAGATTCTGCAAAGGGTTTCCCTCCTGCCGGTTCAAAACCATGGTCACCTCATCCTTGGGGTCGGGGTAGCCCAGGCTCAGCCGGATGATAAATCGATCCATCTGGCTGTCCGGCAGCAGCTGGGTGCCCACCGCCCCCACCGGGTTTTGGGTGGCGATCACAATAAAGGGCTGGGGCAGAGGATGGCTCACCCCGTCCACGGTGACCTGCCCCTCCTCCATGGCCTCCAGCAGGGCGGACTGGGTGCGGGAGGTAGCCCGGTTCAGCTCGTCCGCCAAAAACAAATTGGTGATCACCGCGCCGCTCTGGTAGCGCAGGCCGCCGGACTGGGCATCGGGCACACTGTAGCCGGTGATGTCCGAGGGCAGCACATCCGGGGTAAACTGCACCCGGCTGTATTTCAAATCCAGCGCCTTGGAGAAGGCCAGCGCCATGGTGGTCTTGCCCACGCCGGGGATATCCTCCAAAAGAATATGTCCCCTTGCCAGAATTGCCGCCAGCACCCACATCAG
>JAXECZ010000058.1:0-14000 GCA_034104845.1 Faecousia sp.
ATGATGTCAACATAATTCTTAGCCTGCTCGGATTCTTCCAAAACAGTAATGCTGTTATCACCGGTGTCGAGTTCCTCGATCGTCTGTTCCTGCTCTTCAATTGCCTGGATTCCATTTTCGGGCTTGGTTTCCTCGGGTTTAGTTTCCTCGGGTTTAGTTTCCTCGGGCTGCTCCTCTGAGCCGCCCAGATCCTTGACGCTGAAGACGATCTCCACAACAATCGCTCCGGAGTTCGCACCCGATTCGTTGGTGGTGGTTAACGTTGAGGTGGTTTTTTCCACCTCCAGCTGGGAACCGGAGAGTTCGGAGCCTTCATCCCAGGACTGAACCTTATACCACAGGCTGTCGCTTTCGATGGTGATCTTGCTGCCGTTTTCCGTGGTCAGGATCACCCTGTTTTTGCCGTCCTCATCCTCTTCCTTGGTGATGGTGAAGGAGACCTCTTTGCCGTCCTCCTCGATATACAGATAGGACTTGCCGTTTTCGTCGGAGCCGATGCCGAAGCCGAACTGCCCCACGTTTTCACCCGGCTCCAGGATGGTCGCGCCGCCGGTGGGGTTATTCTGGCTGGCGATGGAGACCTTGCCGATGCCGCTGGTGCCGGCTTCGAAGGAGAGGTGGGTCATGGTGGACTCCGGCGACATCAGGCACAGCAGGTTTTCTTCATTTCCGTCCTTGCCCTGGTAAACCTGGAGGTTGCCGGAGCTGATCTCCTGGGACAGGGTCTCGGCGGAGCCATTCTTGGCATAGTCGTCTCCCACCGTCAGGTTGAAGCCGTTGGAGCCGGAGGAGGGGTCCACCTGCTCATAGGACACGAAGGCAGAGCCGTCGCCCTGGCTCAGGCCAACCTGCTTTTCTCCGCACACCGTGCAGATATTGTCCAGAGGCCCGGCGTTGGGATCCGTGTCCTTGGCCGGGACGAATTTGTGAACCGTGGATTTAGGCGTTTCATACTGAGGCGTGAGAACGGTGCCGCAGACGGAGCACTTCTTCCCCTCGGTCATACCGTTTGCCTTGCAGGTAGCAGCCCAGCCGGGGATGGTTGCCTCGGTGTGACCCTTGGCCTTGATCACTTCCGAAGTCACTTCATAACCGCAATCCTCGATGATGCACTTCCAGCCTTCCGTGCAGCCGTTCTCCGTGCAGGTGGCCGTCTTTGCGGGGGTGGTCACTTCTTTCTTATGCCCGTGGGCGGGAAGCACCGTCGGCTTCTCCACAACCTCGCCGCAGACAGTGCAGTATGTGCCGCCCTCCTGGCCATCCTCGGTGCAGGTCGGATCCTTGGGATCCATATCCACCACATCCTGGTGCGCTGCCGGAATGGTCTCCTGCGCTTTCAGGATTTCACCGCAGACGGAGCAGTGGCTGCCCTCGGTCTTGCCGTCGGTGGTGCAGGTTGCCGGGACTGCGTTGTCGGTTTCCGGGGTGTGCCCCTCGGCGGGAAGCACTGTCGGCTCCTCCACCACGGCATTGCAGACGGTACACTTCTTGCCGCCTTTATGGCCAGCCTCGGTGCAGGTCGGGTCCTTGGGTTCCATATCCTCCACTTTCTGGTGCGCTGCCGGAATGGTCTCCTGCGCTTTCAGGATTTCACCGCAGACGGAGCAGTGGCTGCCCTCGGTCTTGCCGTCGGTGGTACAGGTTGCCGGGACTGCGTTGTCGGTTTCCGGGGTGTGCCCCTTGGCCAGAATCACCTCCGAAGCGACTTTATAATCGCAGCCCTCTCTGGTGCACTCCCAGCCCTCGGTGCAGCCGTTCTCCGTGCAGGTGGCGGCCTTTGCCTCAGTCGTCACGTTCTTCTGGTGCTCCAGAGCGGGAATTTCCTCATAGCCCACTTTGTAGCCGCAGACAGTACAATACTGGTATTTCGTCCACCCAGTTTCCGTACAGGTGGCCGCTTTTGCTTCCTTATCGGATAGTGAATGGCCTGTGGCGGGAATTGTTCCGCAGCCGGAGAGGATCTCTCCGCAAACGGAGCACTTCTCACCAGCTTCCGTTCCGGGAGTGGTGCAGGTTGCCGGTACTTCCGCGACTTCCTGTCTTTTATGGCCCGGAGGATCGGTGGGAGTGGGCTCTACGATAAAATTTTGGCAGATTTTGCACTTCCAGCCTTCTGACGTTCCCTTGTCCGTACAGCCCGCCCCTGCCACTGGTTCAATGTACTGGATCTGTTCGATCGTACGCGTCTCTTGGCAGTACTGGCAGTAATTGGGAATACCATCCCCGCTTGCATGCAGCGGGATCGTCAGATTCTGCATGAGCAGGATCAGCGCCAGCAGTATGCACACCAGTCTGGAATGTAGATTCTTCTCCATAAAATCGCTCCTCCTTATAATATGTTAAAATTAGGCTCTACCATTTTCTTCCTCGGGAACCAGGGGGATACCGGCCTGGGACAACCCGACCAGCTTTTGAATGATCTGCTCTGCGTAGCCTTGGAGATCCATTTTCAAAATCCGATCCGTGATCTGCAGCTGCACCTGCTTCGGAACGGAATAGAGGGTCAGGCTGCTTTGCAGAAACCGGGTCAGCTTATTCTCGATGGTGAAATACACGTCGCATTTCTTCGCCATGTATGCCCGCATGATTCCGGCGGAGGCAATGTCCATCTCATAAAAATCCTTCTGCTCCGCCTCCGGCAGGTATTCGGAAAAAAGCTGCTGCAGCCGGGGTGCCATGCTGTTGTAGAGATATTCCGAGGTGGTGGGCAGGGAGTAGGCCGTCACATAAAGATCTCTGAGGGGTTCTGAAAGCTCCGCGATGTAGATTTGCAAAGCGGTTTCAATGGAATAAAGTAGAACCGGATCCTTTTCTCCGCCGCCAAACTGATCCGCACTCTCAAACTGCCTGCTGAACATGACCTTTACCAGGATCAGCAGCAGCGCCTCCTTGCTCTCGAAAGCCGCGAAGAATGACGAGGGAGCCATCCCCGCCTCTTTGGCAATGGAGGCTGTGGTGGTTTTTTCATAGCCGTTCTCCAGAAACAGCCGAATTGCCGCATGCAGCATTTTGTTCCTGCGCGCAATCCCCTTGCGCTGCAGTCCTTTTGCCATAAGCGTACCCTCTCTCCCGTCAATGGCACTCCGAATCGCGCAATTCTGACTGCACTCTTGACTATGGTCATATTTTACCATAGGAAACCATTTTTGTAAATACCCTCTTTGCTTTTGGGCGATGATTCTCCCAGGATACTCCCCTTGCAGTCAGCAATCATTTTCCCCGAAGAAACGCTTTTCCCTTGCTCCCCCAGAGAGGGAGCAAGGGAAAAGGAGCAAAGAGGATGATTTCATTCAAAGAATTCCCGGTGGATGGCACGAATGGCAGGCTCAAAATCCGGCTCCGCCACGCCCACAATAACGTTCATCTCCCCGGCGCCCTGATCGATGACCCGGATGCTGATGCCGTTGCCGCCCAATGCGGAAAACAGTCTGGCGCACACACCGGGGCGGCCCGTCATCCCCCGGCCCACCACGGCGATCATGGCAAGGTTATCCTCCATGAGGATGCTGTCCGGATGAACCGCCAGGGTGATGTCCTCCTTCAGCTGTTCCCGGCAATTTTCCATGGCGGCAGTGGGCACCACCAGGCAGACGCTGCCCAGGCCCGTGGCCAGATGCTCAAAAGGCACGTTCCAGTGCTCCAGGCAGGACAGGATCCGCCGGACATAGCCCACCATGGAATTGGTATTTTCCCGCTCGATTTGAATGGCGGTATACTGTTTCCGTCCGGCAATGCCGGTGATGACCCCATCGGGCTTTCCCCCCAGGGGCACGATCCAGGAGCCGGGAGCCTGGGGCCGAAAGGTGTTGCGGATATGGATGGGGATGCCGCTGCGGCGCACCGGGAGCACAGAATCCTCATGGAGCACGGTGGCGCCCCGATAGGCCAGCTCCCGCAGCTCCTTATAGGTAATGGTACGCAGGGGGGCAGCCTGGGGGACGATTCTGGGATCGGTGACCAGCATGCCGTCCACATCCGTCCAGTTTTCATAAACCTGGGCATCCATGGCGCTGGCCACCAGGGCTCCCGAAATATCGCTGCCGCCCCGGCTGAAGGTGTGGATCTGTCCATCGGGCATCACCCCGTAGTAGCCGGGCAGGACGGCATGGGGCAGGCGGCGCAGCTTTTCAAACAAGGCATGGCGGGTCTTCACCTCGTCCAGATCCCCTTGCTCATCAAAAAATACGCATTCCTCCGCGTCCACAAAGGGCCAGTCCAAAAAGGCCGCCATGATCCGGGCGGAGAGGTATTCCCCGCGGGAGGCCAGATAGTCGGCGTTGTGGGGCAGCTGCTTCATCTCCGCGAAATCCTGGCTCAAATCCAGCGAAATGCCCAAATCCTCCACGATCTCCCGGAAGCGGGCTTCAATGGGCGCAAAATCCGCCTCGTCCCCGCTCTGCTGGAAGCGGTAGAGCAGGTCGGTGACCTTGATGTCGCTGTCGCACCGCTTTCCCGGAGCAGAGACCACCACATACCGGCGATTCGGATCGGCGCGGATGATCTGCGCCACATGGCGGAACCGTGCCCCGTCAGCCAGGGAGGTGCCCCCGAATTTGGCAACAATCATTTTGTTTCACTTCCCAATCTGAATTTGAAGTCATCATAGCCGAAATCCGTGATTTTTTCAAGGGTTTTGTCCCTTTTCCACACCCAGATATCCGGCAGGGGCATTCCGTTGAAGGTGTTGTTCTTGCAGGTGGTGTAAATGGCCATGTCCCCGAATATCAGCCTCTGGCCATCCTTCAGGGGCTTGTCAAAGCTGTAGTCTCCAATCACATCACCGGACAGGCAGGTCGGCCCTCCCAGACGGTAGGGATATTTCCTCTCCCCCGGCTCCCCGGCCCCCAGCAGCGGCGGGCGGTAGGGCATTTCCAGCACATCCGGCGTGTGGCAGGCGGCGCTCATGTCCAGAATCGCCAGCTTGACACCGCCGTTCTCCGTCAAATCCAGCACGGAGGTGAGAAGATACCCGGCGTTCAGCGCCCAGGCCTCCCCGGGCTCCAGGTAGACCTCCACCCCCCAGCGCTTCTGCGCCTTTCGGATGCAGCGCTCCAGCCGGGGAATGTCATAACCCGGTTTTGTGATGTGGTGGCCGCCGCCGAAATTCAGCCACCGCATTCCGGGCAGAATGTCCCCGAATTTCTCTTCCACCGCCTCCAGCGTGATTTCCAGGGCGTCGGAATCCTGCTCGCAGAGGGTGTGGAAATGCAGCCCATCCAGCAGGGAGATCAGCGCCGGGGTCATTTGGGGATCCCACTGCTGCCGGGTGGTGCCCAGGCGGCTGCCGGGGGCGCAGGGGTCATAGATGGCATGGCCCTCCTGGGTGGAGCACTCCGGGTTCACCCGCAGGCCAACGCTTTTCCCGGCGGCTTTTGCGGCAGGGCCGAATTTTTCCAGCTGCCGGGGAGAATTGAACACAATGTGATCCGCATTCCTCAGGATCTCTTCAAAATCCTGCTGCCGGTAGCCGGCGCAGAACACATGCACCTCCTTCCCCGGCATTTTCTCCGCCCCCAGCCGGGCCTCAAACAAGCCGCTGGCTTCCGTTCCGGCGAGGTAGGGCGAAAGCACCGGATACAGATTAAAGTTGGAAAAGGCCTTTTGCGCCAGGAGCATTTTCGCCCCGGTTCTCTCCGCCACCGAAGATATCAGCGCGGCGTTTTTCAGCAGCTGCCCCTCATCCAGAACGTAGGCAGGGGTGGGTATTCCTGCAAATACCTCGGCGTTGGTTTTTTCTCCCAGGCCCCAAAAGGGCGGACGGTTGTCAGCACCCATTCTCAGTCCACCAGCACGGGGCTGTGGCTCTCGCTGCGGGGAAGACCATGCTTGTCCAGGGTGTCCAGGAAGGGATCGGGGTCGAATTCCTCCACGGTGTGCACGCCGGGCGTGTTCCATTTTCCGGTGAGCAGCATCATGGCGCCGCACATGGCGGGCACACCGGTGGTGTAGGAAATGGCCTGGGAGCCCACCTCCCGATAGCAGGCCTGATGGTCGCAGACGTTATAAAGGTAGTAGGTTTTGTCCTTGCCGTCCTTTTTGCCGGTGAAGATGCAGCCGATGTTGGTCTTGCCGTGGGTCCGCGGGCCCAGGCTGGCAGGATCCGGCAGCAGCGCCTTCAGGAACTGGATGGGCACGATTTCTTTCCCCTCAAAGAGAACGGGGGTTGTGGACAGCATCCCCACATTTTCCAGGCACTTCATATGGGTCAGATAGCTCTGGCCAAAGGTCATGAAGAACCGAATCCGCTGAACCTCCGGAATGTTCAGCGCCAGGGACTCGATTTCCTCGTGGTGCAGCAGGTACATATCCTTCCGGCCCACCTGATCGAAGTCATACTCCCGTTTCACGGACATGGCAGGGATTTCCACCCAATGCCCGTTCTCCCAGTAGGAGCCGGGGGCGGAGACCTCCCGCAGGTTGATCTCCGGGTTAAAATTGGTGGCAAAGGGATAGCCGTGGTCGCCGCCGTTGCAGTCCAGAATGTCGATGGTATCGATGGTGTCGAATTCATGCTTCTTGGCGTAGGCGCAGTAGGCCTGGGTCACACCGGGGTCAAAGCCGCAGCCCAGCAGGGCAACCAGACCGGCATCCTCAAACTTTTTCCGGTAGGCCCACTGCCAGGAGTAGTCGAAATAGGCGGAGAAGCCCGCCTCCTTGCAGCGCTTTTCGTAAATGGCCCGCCATTGGGGATCGTTGGTGTCCTCCGGCTCGTAGTTGGCGGTGTCCATGTAGTTTACATGGCAGGCAAGACATGCCTCCATAATGGTCAGATCCTGATAGGGCAGGGCGATGTTCATCACCAAATCCGGCTTGCAGCGGTTGATCAGCGCGGTCAATTCCTCCACACTGTCAGCGTTGACCTGGGCGGTGGTGATTTTGGTGGCGGTGGTGGGTGCCAGCTTGGCAGCCAGCGCATCACACTTTTCCTTGGTGCGGCTGGCAATGCACAATTCGGTAAATACCTCCGGCACCTGGCAGCACTTGGAAATGGCCACGGAGGCCACTCCGCCGCAGCCAATGACTAATACTTTGCTCATTGATGATTCCTCCATTTTTTGTTTTGTAGTTATTGTTCTTTATTTCATTAAGGAACCGCCAAATATCATGCAACGCCCCTGTAGGGGAGGTTACAGATGCCCGCCAGGTTGCGTCTTTTGAGCGGTTGATTGAATGGTAAAATGTTGGAAAATTGTACGAATTCGCCGGAATCAATCCCATTTTTCACAGGTGGTACTGCGCGGGAGACTGGTAGCCTCCCCTACAGAGGGCGGGTGGTCGTCCTGCCGTTTATCTTATATCTCATATCTTATATCTCATATCTTAATTAAGGAAACGCTCCTTTTTCTCATGAACGCCAGGGCTGTTTCAAAATCGCCAGCATCAGCTCCCGCAGAACCTTGCAGGCAGTGGCGGTGGAAACACCGGAGGGATCCAGCATGGGGGCCAGCTCGTTCACATCCGCGCCGACCACGCGGCACTCTGCGGTCTTCCGTATGGCTTCCAGAAGCTGAATGAAAGAAATGCCTCCCGCCTCCGGAGTGCCCGTTCCGGGAAAGGCTGACGGATCCAGGCAGTCCAAATCGATGGTGAAATACACCGGGGCATTGGCCTTTTTCAGCTCCTCCACCGTCTCATCCAGCCCCTCCAGGGTGAATTTGTGCAGATCCGTATGCTCCGCAGCGAACCGGAACTCCTCCCGGTCGCCGCTGCGGATGCAGAACTGGTGGATCCGTCCGTCTCCCAAGAGTTCCTGGCAGCGCCGCAGCACGCAGGCGTGGCTGAGCTGATTTCCCAGGTAATCCTGCCGCAGATCCGCGTGGGCATCAAAATGGAGGATGTGCAGATCGGGATACCGCTTCGCCATGGCCCGGATGCTGCCCAGAGTCACCAGATGCTCCCCTCCCATCAGCACCGGCAGCTTTCCGCTGTCCAGAATCAGGCCGGTCCGCTCCTCAATGGCCTTCAAAGCCGACTCCGGGCTGCCGAAGCAGAGCTCCAGATCCCCGCTGTCCATGATGGAATAATCCGTCAGCTCCCCGTCCTGATAGGGGCTGTAGGTTTCCAGACCGAAGCTTTCATGCCGCATGGCGGCGGGGCCGAACCGGGCACCGGGGCGGAAGGAGGTGGTGGAATCAAAGGGCGCTCCAAAGAGCACAATGGAAGCCTCCTCAAATCCGGCATCGCAGCCGATAAAGGTTTCCACATTTGGCTTCAGCATCAGTCCTCCACCTCCCGCAGCATATCTTCCAAAAAGGCGGGCAGAGCGAAAGCGCCGATGTGCAGCCGGGGGGTATAGTACCGGGTGCGGAGGTTCAGAGAATACCAGCCCGCCATGTCCACATCGTTGGTGGGGTGGTATTTCTTGCTGGCAAAGCCAAACAGCCAATAGCCCGCAGCATAGGTGGGGATATGGGCCTGGTAGACCTTGCTGATGGGAAAGGTCTCCACAATCCGCTTGTGGCTGCGCTTCATGGCCTCCGCGTCATGGGCGTAGAAGGGGCTGCCCTGCTGGTTGACCATGATGCCGTCCTCTTTGAGGGCGTTAAAGCAGCTGCCGTAGAACTCCTTGGTGAACAGCCCCTCGGAGGGACCGAAGGGGTCGGTGGAGTCCACGATGATCAGGTCGTATTCTTCCTCGCAGCGGCGGATGAAGCGCAGCGCGTTTTCAAAGAAGATATGCACCCGCCGGTCGTCCATGCGGCAGGCGTTGCCGGGCAGGAACTCCCGGCAGGCCTCCACCACCTGGGGATCCATCGCCACCAGGTCGATGCGCCTGACCCGGTCGTAGCGGGTCAGCTCCCGCACCACGCCGCCGTCCCCCGCGCCGATAACCAGGATATCCCGGATGCCCGGATGCACCGCCATGGGCACATGGGTGATCATCTCGTCGTAGATGAACTCGTCCCGCTCCGTCAGCTGCACGTTGCCGTCCAGGGTCAGCACACGGCCATACTCCGGCGTTTCAAAAATATCAATCTGCTGATACTTGCTCTGCTTGGCATACAGGTGCCGGGTCACACGGATGGAGTGCTTCACATCCGGGGTGTGGAATTCACTGAACCACATTTCCATGGCCGTTCCTCCTTACTTCAGTACGTTCAGCCGCAGAATCTCCGGATCCTCCGGGCCGGTCATGCTGCAGCCCTTTCCCTTGGCGTATTCGATGTAATCCAGAATTTCGGCAGTGATCCTTTCCCCCGGGGCCAGAATGGGGATTCCCGGCGGGTAGCACATGACGAACTCGCTGCACACCTGGCCCTCCGTTTCCCGCAGGGGCAGGCTGACCTTGTCGGCGTAGAAGGCCTCCTGGGGCGAGGTGACCACGATGGGGTCGATGTACTCCTGCCGCAGCAGATCCCCGCTGTCCCGCTGATAGCGGCGGCGGATTTCCGCCAGCGCGCTCACCAGCCGCTCCACCTCCTGAATCCTGTCGCCCATGGACAGGTAGGCCAGGATGTTGCCGATGTCGCCGAACTCGATCTGGATGTCGTACTCGTCCCTGAGGATGTCGTAGACCTCAATGCCTGCCAGGCCGATGCTGCGGGTGTTGATGGACAGCTTGGTGGGGTCAAAGTCGAAGACGGAGTTGCCGTTGCACAATTCCTTCCCGAAGGCGTAGTACCCGCCGATGGCGTTGACCTCCTCCCGGGCATACTCGGCCATGTCCTCCACCTGATGGAATACCTGCCGGCCACGGGTGGCCAGGTTCCGGCGGGAAATGTCCAGGCTGCTCATGAGCAGGTAGCTGCCGGAGGTGGTCTGGGTCAGATTGATGATCTGCCGTACATACCCGGCCTGCACCTTCGGCCCGCACAGCAGCAGGCTGGACTGGGTCAGGCTTCCGCCGCTCTTGTGCATGGAGACGGCGGCCATGTCCGCCCCGGCCTCCATGGCGGAGACGGGCATGGAGGTGCCGAAGTAGAAGTGGGTGCCGTGGGCCTCGTCCGCCAGGCAGAGCATGCCCGCCTCATGGGCCATGCGGACAATGGCCCGCAAATCGGAGCACACGCCGTAGTAGGTGGGATTGTTCACCAGCACGGCCACCGCATGGGGGTGCTCCCGGATGGCCCGGGCCAGGCTCTCTCTTGTCATGCCCAGAGAAATGCCCAGGGACTGATCCACGTCCGGGTTCACGTACACGGGCACCGCGCCGCAGAGCACCAGGGCGTTGATGACGCTGCGGTGGACGTTGCGGGGGAGGATGATCTCATCCCCCCGCTTGCAGGCGGTGAGCACCATGCTCTGCACGGAGCTGGTGGTGCCTCCCACCATCAGGAAGGCGTGGGCCGCGCCGAAGGCGTCCGCCGCCAGCTCCTCTGCCTCCCGGATCACCGACACCGGGTGGCACAGGTTGTCCAGGGGCTTCATGCTGTTCACGTCCAGGTTGACGCACTTTTCCCCCAGGAAGGCCGTCAGCTCCGGGTTGCCCCGGCCCCGCTTGTGGCCGGGCACGTCGAAGGGCACCACCCGCATGAGCCGGAAGCGCTCCAGCGCCTCGTAGATCGGGGCGCGGTTCTGATTCAGCATCATCTTCTTCACGGAATCATCCCTTTTGCGTTGATCGGTTCGGGCATACAAAAAAGCGCAGGCTTCACAAACCTGCGCTGGAATCCATCAACGAAAAAGAACCTTCGTCCGCCGGAGCCCACGGCTGCCGGGAACGATGACGCTTCCTGATGAAGGAACGGATCGAGAGTCTATATAGCCGTGACGCTTTTACTACTCTTATTGACCGTTTCGCAAGTTTGTGCTCTTAACACCAATCCCCGGAGGGATCCACTTGGGAAATTGAGCTTTGAACTCAATCAATGAGATGCAGTGAAAAATGCGCGCGGGTTTATACCCCGCATCGGCTATTGACCCGGCTGTCCGTTCGGCCTTGCTTCCCCCGCGAAGAAGGAAGGGTCAGGTACACCCGGAAGGGCAGGATGCCGCTCCGGCTGTATCCAGAGGGCATTATACGATGCAGAAGGTTGATTTGTCAAGAAAAAAACGAAACGCCTTTTTCCTGCGCTGCCGGGGACAGGCAAGGCTGGACAAAACAGGCGGCCGGGGCTATACTGGTGACAGCGCCCCTGCGGGCAAAAGATACGGCATGGAGGATGCATATCATGGATACAGCTTTGGTCAAGGAACAGATCTGCGACGTATGCCACAAGATGTGGCAGCTGGGCTGGGTGGCAGCCAACGACGGCAACGTGTCCGTGAAAATGGACGACGGCACCTGGTGGATTACCCCCTCAGGCATCAGCAAGTCCTTCATCACCCCGGACAAGCTCATCCGCGTGGACAGGGACATGAACGTGGTGGAGGGCCCCGCAGGATACAAGCCCTCCAGCGAAATGAAAATGCACATGCGCTGCTACGAGGAGCGGGAGGACGTGGGCGCGGTGGTGCATGCCCATCCCCCGACGGCCACGGGCTACGCGGTGGCCAACAAGCCCCTCGACCAGTACAGCATGATCGAGACGGTGATCGCCATCGGCTCCATCCCCGTCACGCCCTACGGCACGCCCTCCACCTACGAGGTGCCGGAGGCCATCGCGCCTTATCTCAAGGAGCATGACGTGCTGCTTTTGCAGAACCACGGCGCGCTGACCGTGGGCTGCGACCTGATCACCGCCTACTACCGCATGGAGACCCTGGAACTGTATGCGAAAATCAGCCTGACGGCCCATCTGCTGGGCGGGGCGCAGGAGATCCCCCGTCCGCAGATCGACAAGCTGCTGGACCTGCGGGAGAACTACTACCACGTCACGGGCCGTCATCCCGGGTACAAGAAGTACAGCCAGGAGGACTGACGGTATCTATCCAGGGCGGATGCGCCGTTTCCCTTTTGGGGCGGGCGCGTCCGCCTTCGCGCAGGCTTCGCCTGAGAAAGGCGTGTTTTCCGCGGCAAGGCGCGGAGCATGGACGCCGCACACGCGGTACCCATGGGCGCAGCGGTGAAGCGCGCCCGGAAAGGAACTGAGCATATGATTCGAGTTGCGATTGTCGGAACGGGCACCATCTCCCACGCGCACATCAGGGCCTACCTGACCTTCCCGGAGCGGTGCCACATTGTGGCGCTGGAGGACATTGTGCCGGGGAAGGCCCAGCGCGTGAAGGAGCAGTACCAGCTGGACTGCGATGTGTACCTGGATCATCACGACCTTTTGCCCCGGGAGGACATCGACCTGGTGGACGTCTGCACACCGCCCTACTGCCACGCGGAGATCAGCATCAACGCCATGCGCAGCGGGAAGAACGCCGTCTGCGAGAAGCCCATGGCCGCCTCCCTGGAGGAGTGCGACGCCATGCTCCGCGCCCGGGACGAGAGCGGCATGCGGCTGTCCATCATCGCCCAGAACCGCTTCCGGGAGCCCATCCGCAACCTGAAGGCCCTGCTGGACAGCGGCATGGCGGGCCCCGTGCGCCACGCGGCCATCAACTCCTACTGGTACCGGGCCCACTGCTACTACGACCTGTGGTGGCGGGGCACCTGGGAGAAGGAGGGCGGCGGCTGCACGCTGAACCACGCGGTGCATCACATCGACATGCTGGGCTGGATGATGGGCCTTCCGGAGCGGGTGACCGGCGTCCTGGCCAACACCGCCCACGACAACGCCGAGGTGGAGGATCTGTCCGTATCGGTGCTGGAGTACCCTCATGCCCTGGCCACGGTGACGGCCTCGGTGGTGCATCACGGGGAGGAGCAGCGCCTGGAGTTCCAGTGCGAGAAGGCCCGGCTGTCCGCGCCCTTCGACGTGTACGCCTCCATCCCCATGCCCAACGGCTTCCCGCAGAAGGAGCCTGACGCGGACTTCCGCCGGCAGGCGGAGGCATACCTGGCGACCCTGCCCCCTGTCCGCTACGAGATGCACACCGGGCAGCTGGAGGATGTGCTCTCCGCCCTGGAGACAGGCAGGGACGTGGCCATCACCGGCGAGGACGGCCGCCGCACCATCGAGCTGATTACCGCCATCTACAAGGCGGGCTCGGCGCATATGCCGGTGCCGCTGCCCATTCAGCCGGAGGATCCCTTCTACACCGTGGCGGGCATCCGGGCCGGCGTGCCGCATTTCTATGAGAAGACCGCCTCGGTGGCGGAACTGAACGGCGATATCTCCTTTGGCAGCGACTTCAAAAAATAAGGGCATCAGCAGCGTAATGGCAGAGCCTTTTCTGTCCCGGCGGGGCAGGGGAGGCCCTGCTTTGCTTTGCCATTCCGGAGAACTGGACAACCGTTCCGCAGGAACGAACAGATTGCGTCAAAATGATGACAACTCCGTGAAAGTGTTTCCAAGTTGTTTCTTTTGGCTGGTTTTATTGCAAATGTACTATGCACATGCTATAATTATATCATCCGTGCGGAATCCATCCGCAGAAATTTCATATGCTAAGGAGGCAAATTCATGAAGAAGTTCCTGTCTCTCCTGCTGGCAGTGTGCATGCTGTGCACCATGCTGTCCACGCTGGCCCTGGCTGATGCTGCCACGGATGCACCCGTGACCCTGCGCTTCCGCTGGTGGGGCGGCGACGCCCGCAACGAGGCCACCATCCAGGTCATCGAGCAGTTCGAGGCCCTGTATCCCAACGTGACCATCGAGTACGAGCCCGGCAGCGCCGACGGCTACCATGACAAGCTGGCTACCGAGCTGGCCGGCGGCACCGCCCCCGATATCGTGCAGATCGACCCCGAGACCTTCCCCACCTATGTGGCCAACGGCGACTACTTCTACAACCTGGACGATTTCGACATCAACATGGCCGCCTTTGAGGAGGGCTACATCCACCTGCAGATCAACGGCTACTATGACGGCAAGCAGCTGGGCCTGCCCACCGGCATCGCCGGCCCCGCCATCGTGGTCAACAAGGCCCTGGCTGAGAAGCTGGGCGTGGATCTGAAGGTCGAGAATATGCGCTGGGAAGACATCATCGAGCTGGGCAAGGCCGTGCGCGCCGCCTCCGATGACCCCGACGTGTACCTGCTGTGCGCCAACAAGGATTATATCGCCATC
>JAXECZ010000063.1:0-5716 GCA_034104845.1 Faecousia sp.
GATTGCAGAATACAGTATTTCTTCCCAAACAGATACTGTTTTTCGAAATCCTTATCATTACTACCGTCCGTATCAGGATTTGCTCAGCAATGTGAAGCGTGTATTCCTCCAGCACGGGGTTACCTCATCGGATCTTTCCGGCTGGCTGGCGAGAAGAAGACAGGGGTTTAGCGGTTTTATCACTTCGGCGGAAAAAGAATACAAGCTGATTGTGGAGGGTCAATACAATTACACGCAAAAGGAATTGTGGCTGACCGGTTTGCCCCGATTTGATACTCTTGAGGATCGAAGAGAAAAGATTGTTACATTTTTGCCAACATGGAGACGCTATTTGGCAATCGGGCAGGATCCTAACACGGGATTTTGGCTCCTCAAAAAGGGATTTGCATCCTCCCGATACGCAAAGTTTTATCGTTCCCTGCTTTCGGACGAACGGTTAGTACATTGTGCAAATGAATTGGGGTATCGCATTCAGTTTAAGGTCCACCCATCGTTCTATTCACACGCTGAAGAATTTGGTTTTCCTGAGAATGTTCTCATTCTTCCGGATGACGTATCTTATAAAGACATCTATGCAAAAAGCAGCTTGCTCGTAACAGATTTTTCTTCAGCGATCTATGATTTTGCGTACCTTCACAAACCCATTGTATATTGTCAGTTCGATAGCGATGATTACTTTAGCGGTATGCATATGCGCCTGAAAGGGAATTGGGATTTCGAACAGGATGGATTTGGCGAAGTCGAATACGATGTGGATGGCTCAGTAAACAGAATCATTGAATATATGGAAAATGGCTGCGAGTTGAAAGAAAAATACCGCAAAAGAATTGATTCTTTCTTTGCCTACAATGATCGAAACAATTGCGAGCGAGTATACGAAAAAATCTTAGACAGTAGAATTGAAAGCAAGTAATAATCTAAGATTGCCGTTGAAATTCTGGAACAGGAGGGACTTCTATGAACAATACGATGGAATATAAGGGGTATGTTGGCAGTGTAGAGTTTTCGGAAGAAGACGCTCTGTTCTACGGGAAAGTATTGGGCATTCGTTCGCTGATCTCCTATGAAGGAAACAATGCTGCCGAGCTTGTGGCTGATTTCCACGGTGCTGTGGATGATTATCTGGAAGTGTGCGCTCAGTCCGGCACGGAACCGGAAAAGGCATACAAGGGAAGCTTCAATGTGCGTATTTCCCCTGAACTGCACAAACAGGCAGTGATTGCAGCAATGTCCCACAATATGAGCCTGAACAGTTTCGTGGAAACCTCCATTCAGCAGGCACTGCACGCCGGAGCGTAATTGATTCGCGGCAACACTTTGGCAACACAAAATCAGATAGCCTCTGGTTTTTGGATAATGAAAAGAATAGAGAAAACCTGCGGAATATTTCGTAAGCAAAATTGTTTATGTTACGCTTCAGAGAAGCGAGTGGGAGTAACCTAAATTTCCCGATTTGCTGTTTTTCCCGGGTCAAGACCCGGAAGAGTTGAAGATTTCAGAGAATTTCTCCCGATTTGACAGCAGATTGACAGCACTTGATACCAAGCTGCCCCTTTTTTACTGCACTGTGCAGGGTGGCTGGCAGGTGTGGTCCATTCCAATCCCATATATGAGCAAATGGCTCAACTGACTTTCTTTGGTCAGTTGAGCCATTTTTCTCTTGCGATCTCTTCCCGTCCGGGAAACTGCCTTTTGCTTATTTCAGCTTCACGGCGGTGCCGTAGGCGATGACCTCGGCGGCACCTTGCATCACGGCAGAGGAACCGAACCGGATGTTCACAATGGCGTCGGCTCCCAGGGCGTTGGCCTCATCCACCATTCTCTTGGTGGCGATCTGCCGGGCCTCCACCAGCATGTCGGTATAGCTGGTGATCTCACCGCCCACCAGAGTCTTCATGCCGGCCATGAAATCCTTGCCGAAATTTTTGGACTGCACCACCGTCCCCTTTACCAGCCCGATGGCCTCCATGTCCCGACCGGGAACGTGATCAATATTCAGCAGCAGCATCTTCTTCTCCTCCTTCAATTTCTTGGATTCTTTCCTTGAATGATATCCAGACAGGGACGATAAGCCCCAGATCCAGCAACGAAACAATGAGCAGCAGTGCGCTCAGAAAGCCCTCCAGGCAGTACCGCCAGCGCAGATACAGCATCAGGCCGGGCCCGACCAGACAGAGCAGGGTATAGAAGCAGGCACTTTTCCGGGCGTCCTGCTTTTTCCGGTTCTTAGTATTTTTTGGCATCCTCTTCCTCCCCACTGTCGATTTCCCTCAGTCGCTGGGAGAGGGCCAGCACCACGCCCACGATGATGGCTGTGAAGATGGAGCCTGCAAGCAGAACCGCCAGCCAGCCGATGACATCCTGGGGCGCCTCCAGAATGGCGGTGGCCAACAGCACCAGGTACACCAGGAAAAAGGCCACCACCACCAGAGCGCTGAGAATGGCCCCTCGTTTAATATTTTTTCGCATCGTCAATTTCTCCTTTCCGAATTTCCCGGATCCGCTGGGTCAGTGCCGCAACGGAGCCGATGCCGATGGCTGCGAAAATGCCCAGGATCACCGCCACAAACCACATGGGCGGCGCGGCCTCCGGATCCAGGGAGACGGCCCAGAGGATCAGCCAGATGAAAGCACCCATGAGGGTCAGCACCAGCGCTGTCACCGTCACCGGGGCGATGTAGCGCTTTTTGATGTCCTGGGCGGTCACATCCCGGAAGCGGGTGCCGGAATGCTCCATTCGCTCCATCCGCTCCAGCAGCGCCTGGGGATCCAGCTGGTCGATGGGGATATCCTGGCTGGAAAGCTCCTGACAAAGCTCCGCTGCCTGTTGGAGATTCCGCTGCTGCCGCTCCAGACAGATGAGGTGCCGCCGCATGCCGTCGCCTAGGGTGTGGCTGCCGGAGAGCATGAGGCGGATTTCGTCGATGGGCACATCCAGCTTCCGCAGAAGGCGAATCCGGCGGAGCACCTCCACGTCACTTTCGCCGTAGTCCCGGTAGCCGTTTTCTGGATTGCGCCGGGGGCAGAGCAGACCCTGCTCCTCGTAGAAGCGGATATTCTTTTTGGGAATGCCGGACAGAGCCTCCACCTCGTTGATCTTCACGGCAACCACCGCCTTTCTGCCTACAATATAAACCTTCCACCAGGGGGAAAGTCAAGACCTTTTTGAAAAATATGTATAAATTCCTTGCCGCCCCTCGAAACAAACAGACAAATTTCAATTTACCGGGGGCTGTGTTTGGCCGATGGGCACATATTTTTTCCTTCATCCGCAAATAGTAGGCTAAGGCCCAGTTTTTAGAAATTCTTAAAATTCCTGAAATCTTTCCGAAAAAGCTTTGCAATTTCGTTTCCATGTGATATACTATTCTGGCATAAAAATCGTTAACCGACAAAAGAGGAATATCAATGGCTGATTTATCGAAGATTTCCGTTGTGCTGCCCTCTCTGGACCCGGACGAAAAGCTCACCGCCGTCATCGACGGATTGCTTTCTCATGGCTTTTCCGATATCATCTTGGTCAATGACGGCAGCAAGCAGGAAAACGTGCATTTCTTTACCGATGCTGCCCAGGCCCATCCGGAGATCCATCTGCTGAATCACGAGAGAAACCGGGGCAAGGGTGCCGCTCTGAAAACCGCTTTTACCTGGTTCCTGGAAAACCGCCCCGATGCTTTGGGCGTGGTCACCGTGGACGGGGACAACCAGCACCATCCGGAGGATACCCGCGCCTGCTGCGAACATATGCTGGAAACGGGCCGCATCACCCTGGGCTGCCGGGATTTCTCCCTGCCCCAGGTGCCTCCCAGAAGCCGCTTCGGCAACAAAACCACCTCGCTGGTGTTCAAGCTTTTCTGCGGCATCAGGCTGTCCGATACCCAAACCGGCCTGCGGGCGTTCCCGAAAGATACGCTGGAATTCTTGTGCGGCGTGGCAGGGGATCGGTTTGAATACGAGACCAATATGCTGCTGGCCATGAAAACCCATGGGCTTCCCTTTGATGAGGTGAAGATCCGCACGGTTTACATCGAGGAAAACAAAAGCTCCCATTTCCATTGGCTCAAGGATTCCTGGCGGATCTACAAATTAATTCTTTCTCACTTCTTCCGCTATACCCTGAGCAGTCTGGTCAGCTCCATTTTGGATATTGGCCTGTTTCATCTGTTCACCCGGCTGCTTATGGGTACCGCCAGTGGACTGGTGCTGGACGCCGCCTCCACCGGCCTTGCCAGACTCATTTCCTCCCTGTTCAATTTCTTTGTGAACAAAAAGGTGGTGTTCCGCTCCGGCGTGTCCACCGGTGCTGCCATGGTGCGATACTATGCTCTGGCAGTGCCCATGATGCTGGCCCAGGCCCTGCTCACCGATGGCTTCACCCATCTTCTCAAGCTGAAGCAGGGAAGCCTGCTGCACACCCTGGTGTACGCCGTGGTGATGACGGTACTGTACTTTGTCAGCTATTCGATCCAGCAGCGCTGGGTCTTTGCCAATAAAAAAACTTCGCGAGGTAACGATCATGAGTAAGAAAACCCAAAAGAAGAAAGGCAGCGGCCTGCTGGGACGGATCGTCCGGCGGTTCTTCCTGCTGCTGTTCACCATTGTCATTTTGCTGGTGGCGGGATTGGCGCTGGTGATGAACCTGGTGTTCAACGGGCCGTCACCTGCCGCTCGGGATGTGCTCACCATGTCCCTGCTGGAGCCCAGCGCTACCAAGTGGATTCCCGGCCTGTTTATGGACGAGGAGATCGTGGAGAGCATTCGCAACGCCGGTAAAGACAACGAGATCCAGGAGGAGCAGAACCTGGACGACATCGTGATCATGGATGCCAATACCATGGCTGCCTCCGACGAATGGGCCGCCTATCCCGACGGCATCCGCATCGAAAGCTATTCCGGCAAAACCTTTAACGCTCACATCATGCTCATTCAGGATCCCAGCCGGGTGTATCTGGGCCTTTCCACCTACGACGGCTTTTCTACCAGCAAGCCCGGCAAGCGCTTAAACGTGGCCATCGAGGATGAGGGTGCCTCCGCCGCCATCAACGCCGGTGCCTTCAACGACGACGGCACCGCCGGCAGCCAGGTGGGCAGCGTCCCCTCCGGTATGACGATCCACGACGGGAAAGTCGTCTCCAATACCAGAAACGCTGAATTCCCCGGTGGATTTGTCGGTTTTAATTATGAAAACAAGCTGGTGGTGGCCGAGACCATGACCGAAGCCCAGGCCATGGAGCAGAACATTCGGGACGGCTGTGAGTTCGGCCCGGTGCTCATCGTCAACGGCGTGCCCAACCAGAAGGTCTACTCCGGCAACTCCGGCTACAACCCCCGTACCGTGGTGGGTCAGCGGGCCGACGGCGTTGTGATCTTCGTCTGTGCCGATGGCCGTCAGGCGGGCTCTCTGGGCGCTACCTATAAGGATATGATCGATATCCTGGTATCCTATGGCGCGGTGAACGCCTGCAACATGGACGGCGGCTCCTCCTCCATCATGCTCTACCGCAATTACCAGACCGGTGAGGTGGAGATGGTCAACAGCTATTCCGTGCTTCAGTCCGAACCCAGAAGAATGCCCAACTTCTGGATGGTCAAGCCCTTGCAGTGAGGTGATTGAGAGATGTATCAAGGAAAATTTGACGCCAAATCCAAGGGCCAGCAGGCACCGGATCAGGCACTGGACAATATCATCCGGGAGCGGGCCGAGGACAATGCCGCC
>JAXECZ010000072.1:0-3666 GCA_034104845.1 Faecousia sp.
AAAAATCCCAGGTCGCGCTGGTGCGGCTTCGGGTGGAATTCTGACAGGAGGACAGAGCATGGCAAGAAATACCAAAGCCAAAAAGCAGGCCGAAGCACCCAAGGTGGACATCGGCGCGGAAATTTTCGCAAGTCTCCGGGATCTGGAAAAGCTGAAGGGCATTCCCGTGGACTATATGGTGGAGCGGCTGAAGCAGGCCCTCACCAACGCCTACCGCAAGGATCGGGAGGATCATCGGGACGTTCCTGCCGACAATGTGGTGGTGAACCTGGACGAGCACGGTCTGAGCATGTTCCAGGTGAAAACCGCCGTGGAGGAGCTGGAGGACATCGCTCTGGAAATCCACATCGACGCCGCCCGGAAGATCAACCCCGACGCCCAGGTGGGAGATTCCATCTACATCCCCGTGGACATTGCCAAATTCGGCCGCATCGCCGCCCAGACCGCCAAGCAGGTGGTGATTCAGGGCATCCGGGAGGCCGAGCGGGGCGTGATGTTCGAGAGCTACTCCAGCAAATCCCAGGAGCTGCTCACCGGCACCGTGCTGCGGATCGCCCCCGCCACCGGGGACATCATTCTGAAAATCGGCCAGGGAAGCGAAGCCTCCGAGGCGCTGCTCCCCGCCTCCGAGCAGATTCCCGGAGAGAGCTTTAAAGAGGGCGATCTCGTCCGTGTCTATGTGATGGAGGTCCGCAAGCCCAACCGTGGGCCTCTGATCCACGTTTCCCGTACCCACCCCAACCTGATCCGCCGCCTCTTTGAGCTGGAAACTCCGGAAATCGCTGAGGGCCAGGTGGAAATCCGCAACATTGCCCGGGAGGCCGGTTCCCGGTCCAAGATGGCCGTTCGGGCCACCATGGAGGGCGTCGATCCCGTAGGCGCCTGCGTGGGCCCACGGGGCGGCCGTGTGGGAGCCGTGGTAGAGGAGCTCCATGGGGAGAAAATCGAAATCGTGGTTTGGAGCGAGGATCCCTGCGAATATGTCAAGGCTGCCCTCAGCCCCGCCGATGTGGTCAGCGTCTCCCTGGTGCCCGGCCAGAAGGCCTGCAGCGTGGTGGTGCCCGACGACCAGCTGAGCCTGGCCATCGGCAAGGAGGGCCAGAACGCCCGTCTGGCCGCCCGGCTCACCGGCTATAAGATCGATATCAAGCCCGCTTCCCAGGTTGCTCCCGCGGAAGAATGATCCCAAGCAAGGGAGGCAACACCGATGCAAAAGAAGATTCCCCAGCGTCAGTGCATGGGCTGCCGGGAGCGGAAGGCCAAACGGGAGCTGATCCGGGTGGTGCGGGGCACCGACGGGAATGTGAGCCTGGACTTCGGCGGCAAGGCCCCGGGCCGGGGGGCATACATCTGCCCCAATGCCGACTGCCTGAAAAAGGCCCTGCGCTCCAAGGCTCTGGATCGGAGCCTGGAGGTGACCATCCCCCAGGAGGTCTACGACCGGCTGGAAAAGGAGATGGCACAAAATGGTCAGTAAAGCGCTGAACTATTTGTCCCTGGCCCGAAAGGGCGGCCTGGCGGAGCTGGGCGAGGAGCCGGTGGGGGATTTATCCCGCACGGGCAGGGCCTATGTGATCGCCGTGGCCTCCGACGCCTCCGACCACACCTGGCGCCGGGCCAAGGCCTACGCCGCCGGGACGGAGCAGCAGTGCCTCCGGCTTCCCTTTACCAAAGAGGAAATGGGGGAGGCTGTGGGCCGGGAAAGTCTGGCCATTGCCGCGATTTCCGATGCCCCCCTGGCCCTGGCCCTGGTGCAGAGCCTGCCGGAGCCGGATAAATACCAGGCAGCCATCCAGGCGCTCACCGCAAAGTCCCAGAAGCTGAAAAAACGCCGTCAGGAGGCCAAGGCCCATCTTAGAAATGTCCGCAGGGGCAAGAAATAAATGGGGCCTGCTGTAGGGAAGGATATCATTCTCCCGCCAGGTTCGATGCCTGGTTGCTGCGATAAATGGAAAATGTCAGCCGACACCGTAGGGAACGGGCTTGCTCGTTCCGTCTGCGCCAGCAGCATTTCCGCACGATCGATTTTGGAAAGAGACGGAAATGTCTGAAAGCGGCCAATTTCAAAGTCTGATTTGGTGCAAAGAGCGCTTCGCGTCGGAACGGGCAAGCCCGTTCCCTACGGACAGTGTGATTGTGAATTGAAGTTAAGTAAGGACGTTTGAAGCCCCCTCGGGGGATTCGGACTGTGTTGAATTATGGAGGTGCGTATAGTATATGAGTATGGTGAAGTATCGCTTGAAGGAGGTCGCATCCGACCTGGGGATCACCCCCAAGGAGGTGGCGGAAATCATCTCCCGGTTCTTTGAGAAGCCCAAGTCCAATACCCAGATTCTCACCGACGAAGAGCTGAACGTGGTTTTCGACTGCGTGACCCAGACTCACCAGATTGATTCTTTGGAGCAGGTGTTTGCCGTCAAGCCCAAGGAGGCCCCCAAGCCCGCCGCCCAGCAGCCCAAGGCGGAAACGGCCAAGGAGCCGGTCAAGCAGGCTGCCGCCGCTGCCCAGGCCCCGGCCAATCCCCAGCCCCAGCAGAGCGCCAAGCCCAAGGAGCCTGAACGGAAGCGGGAGCGCCGGGTGGTGGATACCTCCGCCGTCCAGGTGAACGCCGCCCGCTTCGACGACCGGGTGGATAACCTGGTTTCCGAGCGGATGCAGAACTACCAGGGCGGTAAGCAGCGCATCGGCGGCAAAAAGGGCCAGCAGCAGAATAAGAAAGACAACAAATTCAAGGGCAGCAAGTCCCGCAACGAGGAGCAGGAGAAGCTCCGCCGCCTGCAGATGGAGGTGGCCCGGAAGGCTCCCGTCACCGTGAAGATTCCCGAGGAGATCACCGTGGGCGAGCTGGCCTCCCGGATGAAGAAAACCGCCGGCGAGGTCATCAAGCTGCTGATGAAAAACGGCGTGATGGCCGCTATCAATCAGACCATCGACTATGATACCGCCGAATATGTGGCCACGGAAATGGGCTGCAAGGTGGAAAAGGAAGTCACCGTCACCATCGAGGAGCGGATCATTGACGACCACGAGGACACCGCCGAGGAGCTCCAGACCCGCGCCCCCGTGGTGGTGGTCATGGGCCACGTGGACCACGGCAAGACCTCCCTGCTGGACGCCATCCGCAAGACCAGCGTCACCGCCGGAGAGGCCGGCGGCATCACCCAGCACATCGGCGCTTACACCGTGGATGTGAACGGGAATATGGTCACCTTCCTGGATACCCCCGGCCACGCGGCCTTTACCTCCATGCGGGCTCGGGGCGCCATGTGTACCGACATCGCCATTCTGGTGGTGGCGGCGGACGACGGCATCATGCCTCAGACCGTGGAGTCCATCAACCACGCCAAAGCTGCCGGGGTGCCCATCATCGTGGCCATCAACAAAATGGATAAACCCACCGCCAACCCGGATAAAATCAAAGAGCAGCTGACCAAGTACGATCTGATCCCCGAGGAATGGGGCGGCGACACCGTGATCTGCCCCATCTCCGCCAAGACCGGCATGGGTCTGGAGGAGCTGCTGGAAATGGTCATCGTCAGCGCCGAGGTGCTGGAGCTGAAGGCCAACCCCAACCGCCGGGGCAAGGGCACCGTCATCGAGGCCCGGCTGGATAAGTCCCGGGGCCCCATCGCCACCCTTTTGGTGCAGAACGGCACCCTGAACCAG
>JAXECZ010000073.1:0-13157 GCA_034104845.1 Faecousia sp.
CATCGAATGCGAAAACCGGCTCTGGGGCTGCCGCTACGGCCCCAACAGCCAGGGGGAAATCGTCAACGAAATCTACGCCAGCAAGCTGGGGGATTTCAAAAACTGGTACTGCTTCCAGGGCATCTCCACCGACAGCTACCATGTGAGCCTGGGCGCGGAAGGTCCCTTCACCGGGGCAATTCAGCACATGGGCTACCCCCTGTTTTTCCGGGAAAATTGTCTGCACAAGATCTACGGCAGTTATCCCGCCAGCTACCGGCTGCAAACCACCCCCTGCCGGGGGGTACAGCAGGGCAGCCAGCAGAGCCTGGCCATTGTGGGGGAGACCCTGTTTTACAAATCCCCCACCGGCGTATGCGCCTACGACGGCGCCCTGCCCACGGAGGTTTCCCGGCCACTGGGCCCTCAGCCCTTTTTTCAGGCGGCGGCTGGGGCCCTCCGGGGAAAATACTACATCTCCATGGCCGATGACGGAGGCCAGAGCCACCTCTTTGTCTACGACACGGAAAAGGGGCTCTGGCACCGGGAGGACGGCACCAAGGCAACATGCTTTTGCGGCTGCCGGAACAGCCTGTATTTTCTGGATGGGGAGGGGCGGATCATCAGCATCACCGGCGAGGGTGAGCCGGAGGAGGATTTTCACTATCTGGCGGAAACCGGCGTCCTGGCCACGGAAAGCCCGGACAACAAGCATCTGTCCCGGCTGACTCTGCGGCTGTATCTGGCCCCCGGCGCCTCCATGAACCTCTCCGTCCGGTATGACGAGGAACCGCTGTGGCATTCCCTGGCATCGGTTCATCCCGGCCCCCTGGGCTCCGTCACCATTCCCGTGGCGGTGCGCCGGTGTGACCACCTCCGGCTGCGGCTGGAGGGCACCGGGGAAATGCGGCTGTATGACCTGACCAAAACCCTGGAGGAAGGGAGCGATGTGTTTTGACGGCAGTGGAGCTTCGTCTGCCGGAGCTCTCCGGCGGCACGACCCAGGAGCAGCTGCGCCGGATGCAGAGCTACCTGTACACCCTGGCCCAGCAGCTGCAAATGGCCTTTGATACCGTCACCCAACAGGCTGATTCCTCCGCACAGCAGGTGGACAGCATCAACCGGCAGGAGAATCAGGCATCGGATTTTGCCGCCGTGAAGGCGTTGATTTTGAAAAGCGCCGAGATCACCCAGCATTTTCAGCAGCAGGTGGAAAAAAGCCTTGCAGGCTCCTATGTGGCCCAGTCCCAATTCGGGGTGTTCCGTCAGGAGACGGAGCAGCGCATCACTGCCAACGCCCAGAGCATCCAGCAGAAATTTACCAACATCCAGCAGCTGGAAGCGGCAGTGGCGGAATTGACCTCCTCCATGGTGGAGGTGAATGCCACCATCCGCACCGGTCTTTTGACCCAGGGGCCGGACGGAGCGGACATCTACGGCGTGGAAATCGGCCAGCAGGAATGGGAGGATGGGGTGATTCGCTTCCGCAAATTCACCCGGCTCACCGCCTCCAGACTGTCCTTTTTCGACAGCAATGATGTGGAAGTGGCCTACATCAGCGACCGGCGGCTGTACGTCACCGCCATCGCAGCATCCTCCATCCAGGCGGACAGCGCCCAGGTAGGATGGCTCCAGCTGGGTGACTATATCTGGGAGCAGGGGGTGGACGGCCACCTGAGCATCCGATGAAGAAAGGAGTAGAAATGGCACAAAAAAAGGAATACACCGCCTCCCAAAAGGTTTTGGACGCGGAGGCGGCCATGCAGGAGCAGAAAAAGACAAAGCCGGGGGAATATACCTCCGCCTATGAGGCCTCCCTGAAGCAGGCCATGGACCGAATCCTGAACCGGGAGGATTTTCGCTACAATCTGGATGGGGATGCCCTCTACCGGCAATACCGCAACCAGGCCATCCAAAACGGAAAACTGGCCATGGCGGACACCATGGGGCAGGCAGCGGCCCTCACCGGGGGCTATGGCAATTCCTACGCCCAGGCCGCAGGCCAGCAGGCCTACAGCCGGCAGCTGGACAGCCTGGCCGACCGGATCCCGGAGCTGTACAACCTGGCAATGAACCAATACCGGCTGCAAACCCAGAGCCTGCAGCAGAAATACGATCTGCTCTCCGGGGCCCAGCAGCAGGAATACGGCCGCTACCAGGACGCCCTGGCCGCCTGGCAGAAGGAAGCGGATCGGCTTTGGAACGTCTACACCGACACCCGGGACACCGACTACAACGCCTACCGGGACGAAATCGCCGACTGGAAGTGGCAGCAGGAATTCGACGAGAACCAGCGCCGCTACAACCAACAGTGGGCCGCCTCCCACCCGGCCACTTCCGCCGTGCGGACGGTTTACGTCACCTCCGGCAAGAAGAAGACCGAGGAGCAGACGGGAACCAAGAAGAACAGTTCACTGCTGTCCTCCCTGTTCAAGAGCATTGGGAAATAACAGGAGGGAAGTATGCCAAGCTGTGAACTCATCGGCAGCTCCTTTGGGGCGCGGATCACCTACAAGGTCACTCAGGATATCCAGCTGAACCGGTCGGTGGTTCGGGTGACCAAGGTGGAAATGCGCTCCCTAACCAGTATGAATCTGAGCTGCTATATCAAAGGGAGCATTTCCATCAACGGAAATCAGGCCGCAACCCTTGCCCTCACCGACACCACCGGCTGCGCCGTGGACATGACCCAGAGCTACTCCGGCGGCGGGGAGGGGGACGGCTGGTTCTCCGGCTTCAGCACCAAAAACATCACCGTCAACCACCAGGAGGACGGCTCCGCACAGATCGCGGTTTACGCCAACCTGACGGTTTACTACAATCAGGCCCAGCTGAACTACGGAATCAACAAAACCGTTTACCCAAGTCTGCCCTCCATCCCCAGGGTATCCCAGATGGAGGCGGAGACCGGAACGCTGGGGCTGCCGCTGACCATCCGCATCACCCGGGCGGCGGAGGGCTTCACGGACACCCTAAGTTGGAAATGCGGCAGCCTGGAGGGTACCATCCTGGAAAAAACCGAGCAGACGGAGCTGGAATGGACGCCGCCAATCGATCTGGCAGAGCAGCAGACACAGGACGCCAAGGTTTCCATCGTACTGACGGTGACCACCTATCGGGAGGACACCCAGGTGGGCACACGGGAAAAGGAGGTGATCTGCCAGATCCCGGAGGACATTGTACCAACCCTGCTGGTTCGTGTTTCGGACCAAACCGGAATCTGGCAGGAATACAACGCCTATGTCCAGTCCATCAGCAAAATCGTTGTCCAGAGCACGGCGGAGGGCAGCTACGGCTCCACCATCCGGGACATCCAGGTGCGCTGCGGGAAGATGTCCGGCAGCGGGGAGCAGGTGGTATTTGCCATGGATGACTGCGGAAGCATCCCCATCACCGTCACGGCAACCGACAGCCGGGGAAGAACCGCCAGGCATGAAACAACCATCCAGGTGCAGCCCTACCAGAAGCCAAGTGTCACCATCCGGGAGGCTTTCCGCTGCGATGAGCAGGGCCAGCCCCAGCCGGACGGCGAATATCTGAAAGTGGTATTTGACGCGGAGGCCAACAAGGACTACAACAAGCTGATCTTCTACTATGGGGTGTGCACCGTCCACAATGGCGAGGAGCAGCGGGAAATCACACTGCTGGAGTATTTGAGCCAAAGCAGCGTGCAGGGCGGCAGCTTCCTCATGAGTGCAGGGCCGGATACCGCCTATGAATGCCAGGTCATCGTCCAGGATGATTACAACCGGGTGACGAGCCAAACCGCTTTGGTAAACGTGGCCTTTGTCCTGGTGGACCTGTGCCGGAGCACCAAGGCCGTGGGCATCGGCATGCGGGCCAAGAATCCACAGAAGCTGAGCATCGGTGTGGACACGGACATGAACGAATGCGCCATCGGGAACATGGCCGACCCCACTCAGGAGCAGGACGCGGCCACAAAGGCCTATGTGGACCGGGTGATCAACCGGGTTTATCCCGTGGGCAGCATCTACCTATCCGTCAGCGACACACCGCCGGACAGCCTCTTCGGCGGCACCTGGGAGCGGATTTTGGACACCTTTCTGCTGGCCTCCGGGGAAAGCTATCCCCCGGGGAGCACCGGCGGCGAGGCAGAGCACACACTGACCCTGGATGAGCTGCCAAAGCACCGGCACAACAGCGGCCAGGGATGGTGGGCGGTGAGCGCCGGAAGCGGACGGCAGGCGCTTTCCAACACCACGATCACCTCGGACGGGATGTCCGGCAACAAAACCAGCTACGTCGGCGCAGACGCGGCCCATAACAACATGCCACCCTACCTGGCGGTTTATATGTGGAAACGGGTGGCGTAAGGAGGGATATTTATAACCATAAAGCAAGCCCAATATCTTCTGCTGTACCTGGGCTACTCCCCCGGAGAGGCGGATGGCGTCATCGGGCCGAAGACCGGCGGGGCAATCTCCCTGTTTCAGTCAGACTACGGCCTGACAGTAACCGGCAAGCTGGATGAAACGATCACGAAAACGCTGGTTGCGGCAGTAGCCGGGACAGCCATCCAGGCAGAAAAGCCCCAGGCGGAAACCGGGGGCGGAGACTGGTGGGACAACATCCGGTATTTCCGCCGGGAGGAATTTCGGTGCAAGTGCGGCGGGCGGTTCTGCAATGGGTATCCCGCGGAAATGCAGGAGGCCGTGGTGAAAATCGCCGACGCTGCCAGGGCCCATTTTGGGAGGCCCGCCCACGTTATATCCGGTCTGCGCTGCAAACAGTGGAACGCCCATGAAGGCGGTGTGGAAAACTCCCAGCATATGTATGGCGAGGCCATCGACCTAAGAGTCGAAGACGTGGACAGCGAAAAATTGCGGCAGTTTGTGGCCAGCCAGCCGGGGCACCGGTACAGCTACCGGATCAACAGCACCAATGTACATTTTGACATCCCGCCCGGAAACAGATAGGAGGAGATTATGGAGAGCATCATCACGGCCATCATCACCGGCAGCATGACCCTGCTGGGGGTGCTGATTGCCAACGGAAAAAGCCAGGCCGTCACCGAGACAAAGCTGGATGAATTGACCCGGGAGGTTCGGGAGCATAACGGCTTTGCAAGGAGAATGCCGGTGGTGGAGGAACAGATTCGGGTCATCAACCACCGGCTGTCCGACCTGGAGCATGGAGGAGGAAAGCTATGATCAACTGGAAGGTAAGAATTCGGAACCGGGCCTTTTGGGTATCCCTGATTCCTGCGGTTTTGCTGCTGGTGCAGAGCGGCGCGGCCATGTTCGGCATCAACCTGGATTTGGGAGAGACGGGCAACCGGCTGCTGGCAGTGGTCAACCAGCTCTTCGCGGTGCTGACCATCCTGGGCATCGTCAACGACCCCACCACCGCCGGACTGTCCGACAGTGAGAATGCCATGACCTATCAGGTTCCCAAGGAGTGACGCAAAAAAGTGGCTGCTTCACCATGAGGCAGCCACGATTTGCATTTTGCAGCGAAAATATGCTTTTGTGAATAAACGGCATACGATGGGGGCGTAAATAGACGAAATGCGCTCTTTACTCCTCCATGGAAATCACATGGGCGCCCTGGAATTCCACATGGAGGGGGAGCATCTGCCAGTTTTTCTCCGTGATGGTTCCCAGCTTTTGGGAGAGCTTCTCCTCCAGACCGGGGTTGCGGGTGATGCACAGCAGGGTGGGGCCCGCGCCGCTGAGGCAGAAGGCCGCGCCGGTGGTACGGACCAGGGCCTCGATCTTTTCGTAATCCGGGATCAGCTTTTTCCGGTATTTCTGGTGGAGCCGGTCCTGCATGCCGTTTCGCAGCAGCTTTTCGTCTCCCAGCTCCAAGGCCTTCAGTACCATGGCACCGTGGGATACATTATAAATGGCGTCCGCCCGGGAGATCTGCTCCGGCAGCACACTTCGGGCCAGGCTGGTGGGCAGGTCGAAGTCCGGCACCAGGGCCAGAAACTCCCAGCCGGGATGCAGGGGAAAATTCACGGTGACAGGCAGGCCGTTATCCACCATGGAAGCGGTGAGTCCGCCGTAGAAAGCGGGGGCCAGGTTGTCCGGGTGGCCCTCCATGGCATTGGTAATGTTCAGCAGGCCCTGGGTGGAGAGCCGGCTGCCCCGGAGCACATTGGCTCCCATAGCCCCCGCCACCAGCAGCGCGGCGGAGGAGCCCAGGCCCCGGCAGATGGGGATATGGGCATCGATGTGGATTTTAACGCCCCGAATTTCCTCGCTGAGAGAGGCCAGCACGGCGCAGTAGGAGGTATAGGCCAGATTGTCCGGCCCGGTAAAGGCCTCGTCGCAGCCGGTGATGGTGAGGCCCGCCTCGTCGGTTTCCTCAAAGGTCACGTCGGTATACAGGCTCAGGGCGCAGCCGAAGGCGTCGAATCCCGGGCCCAGGTTGGCCGTGGTGGCCGGAACACGGATGGTTACTCGTTTCATAAGCTCTCCAATCAAAGTGCCAGTACGTAATCCAGCATGGCGCTCTTTTCAATCACATCGGTATGCAGCTCGGGCATGGTCCGCAGCTTGGCCAGGGCGGGGGGAACAGGGATGCCGGTGATTGCATGGAGCCGGTCCATCTGCTCGAATTCGCTGCCGCTGGTATCCCCGCCGATGGCACCCAGCACGGTGGCAGGGAATTTGTAGGGGGAGGCGGTGGAGAGAATCACCATGGGGCGATGATCTCCGGTGGCGGCGACATAATCCTGGGCGGCGGCAAAGCCGGAGGCGGTGTGGGGGTCACACAGGTAGCCCTGCTCCTTGTAGACCTTTCCCATAATCTCCGAAGCCCGGGCATCGTTGCAATAGGAGGCCCAGAACTGGGACTGGATGGCGTCTTTCAGGGAATCGGGCACGGTGTACACGCCCTCGGCACTCAGCTTTGCCATCAGCTCTGCCACCAAGTCTGTATCCCCGGACAGCAGGTACAGCAGCCGCTCCAGATTGGAGGACACCAGAATGTCCATGGAGGGGGAGGTGGTTTTCAGCAGGGGGCGGCGGCGGTCATAGGTGCCGGTTCGGATGAAATCCGTGAGCACATTGTTGGCGTTGGAGGCGCAGATCAGCATCCCCACCGGAAGCCCCAGCAGCTTTGCCAGGAAGCCTGCCAGAATGTCGCCGAAATTGCCCGTGGGTACGGCGTAGTTCACCTTGTCTCCCAGCTGGATTTTTCCCGCGTCCATAAGATCCCGGTAGGCCCGGAAATAGTACATCACCTGGGGCGCCAGCCGTCCGATGTTGATGGAGTTGGCGCTGGACAGCTGGAAAGGCAGCTGCTTTCCCCGGCAGGCGGCGAAGATATTCTTCACGCCGGTCTGGGCATCGTCGAAATTGCCTTTCACGGCGCACACCGCCACGTTGCTCCCCTCCTGGGTGACCATCTGGGCCCGCTGTACCTGGGACACGCCCCCATCGGGATAGAATACGCAGATACGGACTCCGGGCACATCCCGGAAGCCCACCAGAGCAGCCTTGCCGGTATCGCCGGAGGTGGCGGTGAGAATCAGAGTATCCTCCTTCTCCCCCTTTACGGCCTTGGCGGCGGTGAGCAGCTGGGGCAGCATGGAAAGGGCCACATCCTTAAAGGCAGAGGTTGGGCCCCGGAACAGCTCCAGCACGGTGCTGTCTCCCACAGAGACGGTGGGGGTCAGATTCTCGGTTTCAAATTTGCCATCATAGGCCCGCTGTACCAGCTGCTCCATATCCGGAATATCCGGCAGCAGGGCGGAGAGGATCATGGCGGACATCTGCTGGCTGGAGCCGGCCAGGCACTGCTTCCAGTCAAAGCCGGGAATGGCCTCCGGCATATACAGGCCGCCGTCCGGAGCCAGCCCTTCCAGAACAGCCTGGGCGCTGTCTACAAAATGCTCTTTATTTCTGGTAGAGTGGTAAAGCATAGTTTCCTCCTAACAATTATCTATTTGCACAAAAAGAAGCAAGAACCGTCGAAATCATTGGCTTTTTGTTGCAGTTGAAATAAGACAGAGTATATGATATACTGAACCGTGAAAAATTGCAAGTACCATTTCACAGGGATGTTTGTTTTTGTGTCGCATACATAAACCACCCGGTGAAAGGATCCTATTCCCATACAAAATAACGGAGGGATATTATGAAAATTGGATTATGCGGATTCGGCGTGGTAGGCCGGGGCGTGTATGAAATCACCGAGAGCAGAAGCGACATGCAGGTGACCAAGGTGCTGTGCCTGGAGGATATCCGGCTGCCCGACGCCGAAGCGGTGAAGGATTTCAGTCTCATTTTAAATGACCCGGAAATCGACACCGTGGTGGAGGCCATGGGCGGCCTGCATCCCAGCTTTGAATTCGTCAGCGCTGCCCTGAAAGCGGGCAAAAACGTGGTCACCTCCAACAAGGCGCTGGTGTGTACCTTCTACGACGAGCTGATTCCTCTGGCAAACCAAATGGGCGTGAAGCTGCGCTGCACCGCTGCCGTGGGCGGCGGCATCGGCTGGCTCAGTGAATTGGAGCGTTCCCGCCGGGCGCAGAAAATCGATCAGGTGGGCGGCATCATGAACGGCACCTGCAACTACATTCTGGACAACATGACCCGGCTGGGCTCTGACTATGCCGAGACGCTGCGCCAGGCCCAAAAGCTGGGCTATGCCGAATTTAACCCCGCCACCGACGTGGAGGGTATCGACACCTGGCACAAAATCATTCTCTCCTCCAACATCGCTTTCGGCATCTCTCTGGAAAAGCAGAGCGTTCCCGTGGCGGGCATTTCCCACATCACCGCCGCCGACGTGGAGCAGTTCAAGGCCCACGGCAAGGTCTGCAAGCTGATCTCCACCGGCAAGCGGACGGATACCGGCTTCAGCGCCTATGTGCAGCCCACCCTGGTGGCGGAGGGCACCCCCGAGGCCGCCGTGCCCCTGAACTACAACCTGATCACCTTTGTGGGTGAGACCTCCGACCGGATGAGCTTCTTCGGCCAGGGCGCGGGCCGCTACCCCACCGCATACAATGTGGTGCAGGATCTGATCGATGTGTTGGCCGGTAAGGGCTTCTATGCTCCCTACGGCGCACCCCAGTCCGCTGACAACTCCGAGGCCCTGCGCTACTACGTCCGGGGTGATTGGAACGGCGAGGTAACCGAGCGCTGGGGCGACGCAGTGATTACCGGCGCTGTGGCGGTCAGCGATATGCACGCCTGGCTGAAGGAGAACCCCGAAGCCTTCATCGCCGCCATCGGAGATTGAGATTTCCAGGGAAAGAGGATAATACATGAAAGTTGTAAAATTCGGCGGCAGCTCCATGGCGGATGCCGGCCAGTACCGGAAGATTCGGGAGATTCTCATGGCCGACCCGGAGCGCCGGGTGGTGGTGGTCTCCGCCGCTGGCAAGCGGTTCTCCGGCGACCATAAGATCACGGATCTGCTGTACCTTTGCCATGCCCACACCCAGTACGGGGTGGACTGCTCCAATATATTTGAAATGATTCGCTCCCGGTATCTGGAGATCCGGGATGAGCTGGGCATCAAGCTGGATCTGGAATCGGAGTTTGCTGCCTTAAAATCCGGCCTGGACCGGAAGATGGTGAGCCAGGATGAATTGGCCAGCCGGGGCGAGTATTTCTCCGCCAGGCTGATGGCGGCTTTCCTGGGCTTCCAGTTTGTAGACGCTGCCGACTGGATCCGCTTCAAGTTCGACGGCTCTGTGGATCAGGAGGCCAGCTACGCCCTGCTGAAGGATCGGTACAAGGGATTCGGCATTGTGATTCCCGGCTTCTACGGCATGATGCCCGACGGGAAAATCCGCACCTTTACCCGGGGCGGCTCCGACATCACCGGCGCTCTGGCGGCGGCGGCGCTGGATGCGGATGTATACGAAAACTGGACCGATGTGTCCGGCATCCTCATGGCGGATCCCCGGATCGTGGACGATCCCCAGACCATTCCCCAGGTCACCTACGATGAGCTGCGGGAGCTGAGCTACTCCGGTGCTCAGGTGCTCCACGAGGGCACCATCTTCCCCGTGCGGGAGAAGAACATCCCCCTGAACATCCGCAACACCAATGCCCCCAACGACCCCGGCACCATGATCAAGGAATCCTTCGACGGGGACTCCGACCCCGACCGGTTCATCACCGGCATCACCGGGAAAAAGGATTTCAGCGTCATTTCCCTGAGCAAGCGGGGCCTCAGCGGGCAGGTGGGATATTTGAGAAAGGTGCTGTCCATCTTCGAGCGGCACAATGTGTCCATTGACTATGTGCCCAACGGCATTGACAATGTGTCCGTGGTGATGCCCACCGAGGCAGTGAGCTCCAGCCTGTACACCATCATGTCGGAGATTCAGAAAGAGCTGGAGCCCGACAATCTGACGGTGCACGATCAGATCGCCGTGGTGGCCGCCGTTGGCCGGAAGATGGCCTTCCGGCCCGGCATCTCCGGCAAGATTTTCGCCACATTGGGCGAGGCCGGGGTAAACATCCGCATGATCAACCAGGGGCCGGATGAGCTGAACATCATCTTCGGCGTGGACAACAAGGATTTCAAAACCGCCATCCGTGTGCTCTATGACAGTTTTGTAAAATAAGGAGGATCCTATTATGAAGCAGTATACCGTTGCCGTCCTGGGTGCCACCGGCGCTGTGGGACAGGAAATGATGAAAATTCTTTCTGAGCGGAATTTCCCTGTGGGTAAGCTCATCCCCTTGGCCTCCGCCCGTTCCGCGGGCAAAACCCTGAAATTCAGGGGCGAGGACGTGACCATTCAGGAGGCCCGGGACGAGGCCTTTGAGGGTGTGGACATTGTGCTGGGCGCGGCAGAAAACGACATTGCCCAGAAATTTGCTCCCGCCATTGTTAAGGCTGGGGCTGTGTTCGTGGATAATTCCTCCGCGTTCCGCCTGGATCCCAACGTGCCCCTGATCGTCCCGGAAATCAACCCCGAGGACGTGAAGAACCACCACGGCATCATCTCCAACCCCAACTGCTCCACCATCATCACCGTCACCGCTGTGAATGCCCTGAATGCCATCAGCCCCATCCGCACCATGACCGCCTCCACCTACCAGGCTGTCTCCGGCGCCGGTGCGGGAGGGCCCATCGAGCTGATGAACGAGGTACAGGCCCTGGGCCACGGCAAAACCTATGAGCCCAAGGTGTTCTCCCACCAGATCGCCTTCAACCTGATTCCCCAGATCGGCGGCGAGCAGTTTGAGGGCTACACCAGCGAGGAAATGAAGATGCAGAACGAGGGCCGGAAGATCATGCACCTGCCCGAGCTGAAGGTCAGCTGCACCTGCGTCCGGGTGCCCGTGGTTCGCAGCCACTCCATCTCCGTGAGCCTGCACTTTGACAAGCCCATCTCCGTGGAGCAGGCTCGGGAGGCCATTGCCAAGGCTCCCGGCTGCAAGCTGGTGGACGATCTTTCCAAGAAGCAGTATCCCATGCCCCTGGACACCAGCGACCAGGACATCGTGTTTGTGGGCCGTATCCGTCCTGACCTCACCGACGACAACGGCCTGTGCCTGTGGTGCTGCGGCGACCAGGTCCGCAAGGGCGCTGCTACCAACGCCATCCAGATTGCCGAGCTGCTGATCGAAAAAGACTGATTCCGAATATGGAAACAACGCCAACCCAAAGCCGGGCTGGCGTTGTATTTTGTGGAATAGAAAAAGTCCCTACAGGATTTCAATCAGCACCTTCACAAAGAAGATGGCCACAACCACGAGCATCAATGGCTTGACGGATTTGGCTCCCTGCTTTTCAAAGGTTCTGGCACCCAGGTAGCTGCCCAGGATGCTGAACAGGCCCGCTGTGAGCCCCAGGGGCAGCAGCACCCTTCCGTTCATCAGAAACACCACCAGGCTGGATACATTGGTCGTCCAGTTGATTGCCTTGCACAGTCCATTGGATTCCTTCAAGCCGTAATGAGCCAGGCCGGTGAGCAGCAGGATAAGAAACACGCCGGTGCCGGGGCCGTAGAAGCCGTCATAAATCCCGATGGCAAAGGAGACGGCGCTGCCGATGAGTATGGTCTGCCACAGAGGCAGCTTCTCCCGTTCCCGAGCCATGGTTTTATTGCCGTAGATATAGACGGCGGTGAGGGGCAGTATCACCAGCATCAGCCGCTTGAAATAGTAGTCGTCGATCATCAGGGCCAGCCTCGCCCCAAAATTGGAGCCCAGCATGGCGAAAAACACACAGACAACGGCGGTTTTCCAGGGGATGAAGCCGCTTTTTGCGTACTTCCCTGCGGCAATGGTGGCTCCCATACAGGCGCTCATTTTGTTGGTAGCCAGGGCCGCCTGGGTGGGCAGGCCGGCAATGAGGTACGCCGGCAGGGAAATCAGTCCACCGCCGCCGGCAATGGCATCCACAAAGCCGGCCAACCCCACCAGGGGACAGACGATGAGAAAGGTGAGGAAATTCGGGGTCATGTTCTATCTCTCCTTTTTGTTTCTACCGCGCATTATAGCAGTCCTCCCGCCTCTGTCAAGTCTGCAAACCGGGCTTCCCTCAGGCTTTTTTTGAATATTTTCCATAAAAATATGAAAAATACTATTGCAAAACCAAATGCATCGTGGTATAATCACATCGTAAGTTCAGTATTGTAGGCAAAGAGAGGGGTCCATCCCCTCTCTTTCTTATTGACGAAAGGATGAAGCTATGAAAATCACGGATCAGGTGGCGGCCTTTGCCGAGGGCATTGTAAAAGAGCACGGCTGCAGCCTTTGGGATGTGGAGTATGTGCGGGAGGGCAGCGACTATATCCTGCGGCTGTACATCGACAAGGAGGGCGGCGTGGACATCAACGACTGCGAGGCCATCTCCCGGGCGGTGGATCCCATTCTGGACGAAAAGGATCCCATCCCCGGCAGCTACCAGTTTGAGGTCTGCTCCGCCGGATTGGAGCGGGCACTAAAGCGGCCCGGCGACTTTCAGCAGTTTCTGGGCAGCCCCGTTACCGTCAAGCTCTACCGGCCCCATAACGGGCTGAAAGAGATCCCCGGCATTCTCCGTGGGTACGAAGACGGCCGGGTCACCGTGGAAACAGGAAAAGAAACCATTACATTTGAAAAATCCCAGGTCGCGCTGGTGCGGCTTCGGGTGGAATTCTGACAGGAGGACAGAGCATGGCAAGAAATACCAAAGCCAAAAAGCAGGCCGAAGCACCCAAGGTGGACATCGGCGCGGAAATTTTCGCAAGTCTC
>JAXECZ010000084.1:0-10232 GCA_034104845.1 Faecousia sp.
CTCTCATCGCTCATCCGCCACAGGATCGCCTGCTGCCCGGCGGTGTAGGTTCCCGTTTGGGTCTCTGCACTGGGCCACGTTTCACCAGTCGGAACCGTGAAATTATCGGGAATCTTTCCATCGAATACGCCCTCCGCGCCCACGCTGGCCAGTTCAAAGCCATTCTGTGCCACAGAGACCGAACCCGCTTTGGCAGTAACATTCTTATTACTGGCAAACCAGGCATAGCACGCCACGCCGATGACGATCAGCGCCGCCAGTGCCAGCACCGCGCTGTGCAGGATCTGCTTTTTTGCTTCCAGTATGATTTCTTCCCGGGTCATGCCGGAAAACTGGTTTTCCTGCTTCTTTTCTTCCATTCCGGCACACCTTCCTTTCAGGTTTCCTGACTTTCCGACGTTTTCTTCGCTTTGATTTCTTCCAACGCCTGCCGCACGGCTTCTTCCTCTTCTTTTTTCGAGATATCCGCCGCCAGCCGCACAGCCCGGTACAGATTCATCAGCAGAATGATGAGCAGCGGCAGCAAAATGATGGCGCCGAATACCAGCGGGTTCGACAGCAGGCTTACCGCCTTGCCCAAACCGTAAGACTGAAACACCACCCTGCCCACCAGCAGCGAATCATCCGGGGGATAGATATCCTCAATCACGTTGGCGTCGCCCTTGGTAATAAACAGGTACTTGCCGTTCTCTTTCTCGATCCGCACCACCCTGTGGGTGTTCACCGCGCCCTCAAGGGCAGGATCCGGGGAGAAGAAGGAAATCACATCCCCGGGCGCGATCTCCTCCGGCGGCGTTTTTTTCACCACCAGAAGGGAGTCCTCAGGGATCGCCGGCTCCATGCTGCCGGTCATGACCCGGAACACGCTGTAGCCCAGCACCTGAGGAACCTGTCCCGCCGGGGTCAGCACCACCGACAGAAGCACAAACACCGACACCAGAATCAGAGCAATGGCGGCGACATTAAAAACTTTAAAAATCCACCTTGTTTTCATGGTTTACTTGATATTTTCCTGATCCTTCTTTTTCTCCGAACGCCGCTGGGTAACGGCATCCAGAATCCGGCGGGTCAGGGTATTCTCCTCTGCTTTCAGCTCAGCCTGAGCACGCAGGGCGGCTTCCTCCTCGGCCCGGCGCAGAGCGTCCTGCTCGCGCTGCAGGGCGGCCTGCTCCCGCACATTGGCATCGTCCAGTTCCTGATGGGCCTGCTCCAGTTCCTGCTTCGCGGCATTCAGAGCCACCTCCGTCCGTTTCAGGGCGGCGGTGATGTCCCGGCGGCGGTAGCGGGCCTGCTGGGCATCCTCCTGCGCCGCCTTGACCTCTGCCTTCAGCTCGTTCTCACGCTGCTTCGCCGTTTCCTTCGTCTGGGCCAGCTTCTCGTCGGCGGCGCGCTGGGCATCCGCCATTTCGGAGCGCAGAGCATCCTGCTTTTCCTGTTCCGCCGCGAGCAATTCGTCCCGCTGTTTCGCCGCGTCCTGCAGCAGCCGGGCCTGCTTGTCCTCCGCCGCTTTCTGAGCCGCGGCCATTTCGGCACGCAGCTCCTCCTGCCGCTTCTGGGCGGCGGCCCAGACCTGATTCAGCTTTTCCTCCGCAGCCTTCTGGGCCGCTTCCATATCCGCCTGAATCCGGGCAATTTTCTCTTCCGCCGCCTTTTGCGCGGCATCCATCGCGGCCTGCAATTCCGTCTGGCGCTGTTCGGCCTCCAGTCTGGCCTTTTCCATGGCGGTCTGAAGCTCCTGCTTCTCCTTTTCCGCCTTTTCCTTTGTAAAGTTCAGCCTGTCCTCCGCCTGACGCTCGGCTTCCGCCCGCTGGAATTCCGCCTGCCAGCGGTATTCCTCAAAGGCTTTCTCCGTGTCCGCCAGTTCGGCTTCCAGCTCCTCCCGGTGCTGCGTCTCCTCCGCCAGCTTGGCTTCCGCGTCCAGCTGGGCCTGGGTCACTTCCTCGATGATGACCTTACGGATCTCCACATCGGGGATGTCGTAGTCCGTGACGATTTCTTCCTCGATTTTCTTGACAAACTTGGGCTTCGTCACCTTTTTCCGCTTGGGCGGAATCTCACTGAGCTTTCTGGGGTCAGCCTCCAGAAGGCTTTTGAACACGGTGTAGTTGGTAATCAGATTGGAGAACAGCTGAATCTGATATTCTTCGTCAAATTCCAGCGGGGTGTCCCGCTCCTCGATGGAGTAGCCCACCTCATCGTAGCTTTCCAAAAACTGCCAGAGCTTATAGCACACCCGGTAATCCGGGTCCTTCATGATGGTGTTGGTTCGCTGGATGGGACTGCGAACCTTGGCGCAGCCCTTCATGATGTCGCAGAAAGCGCTGTTGCGCAGGGCCATGACCATCCGGCGCACACGGTCGATGCGCATAAAGACCTGCATATTGTCGCTGTCGTTTTCCGCGAAGGACTGGGTGTTCTTGATTTTCATTTCCAGATTGTACTCAATCTGTTCGTAGGCATCATCCACGGAGCTGTGCATTTTCAGGGTGTTGCAGGTCTCGTCGCCGGTGGACCAGAAGATGATGTCGGTGCGCTTATCGATGAAGGTCACGAGCCGCTGAATTAGGTGGTAGATAAAGCGGTTTTCGTACAGGTCGTAGGTTTCCTCCACCGACACATTCAAAACTTTTGTGGGCTGGATATCGCCGTTTTTGCTGCTGGCGATGAACTGGGTGTTCATGCTTAAGTGCCGGACGCTGTCGGCGGTGATCTTCCGGGCCAGAGCCACGGGGACCACCTCCTCATTGGTGGTAACGAACCGCCGGGGATGCTCGGTGATCCGGTTCAGGGCGTCCAGGCTTTCCTCGATGACGCCCAGCCACCGCTCGTCCACCTGCTTGTGCAGGATTTTGTGGGTCTGCTGCAGGGTGGTACTGCCGGCCTGTACCATCTCGAACAGATACTGGAAATACCGGTCGTTTTCCAGCGTCTTTCCGACCTTATTCACATATTTTAAGTAAAGATCGTTGATGGTGTTGGCCATAGCGGCGCCTCCTGTGCTTTTTGTTGCGCAAACCCACAGCCTTGCCTCCCCCTTTGGGGGAGGTGGCTGAGCGCCAGCGAAGTCGGTGGGGGTGTCTGCCCATGGGTATCACACCCCCCTCAGACACGGCATTTGCCGTGCCAGCTCCCACAGTGGGGGAGCCAGGAAAATCAATACAAATTCTGAATTCTGGTTAAGTATGCCTTGCTGTCAGTCATATTGGACTTTCCGAAGACCTTCTCGATGTACTCGATGAGGCCCCGGATTTCGTCCCGGACGAAGGTGACGTTCAGGCTTTCCAGCTTTTTCAGCACCTTCCGGGCCACGATGTAGTCCATGCCGTCCAGTTCCTTGCCGCCGCAGGCGACGTACACAGGAATAAAATCGTACATCTGCTTGATGATACGGTTGCCGAAAGCCAGCTTGAAGCGGGTCTGCAAATAGCCGTCCAGCTTATCCAGCTTGGTAAGCGTCGCTTCACTGATGGGATGCTCCTGCTTGGCCTTGGCAAACATGGCCTGCAGGTGCGCGCTGGTAATCCGGCAGGAGGGCTGGGGATCGCAGGTGAACGCATCGGCCCGCTCGTTCAGCTCAATGGGCATGGCACGGTCGTAGACCTTATCGGTAATGGTAAAGGTGGAGTCGTCGTTATTGGCGGTGCCGATGAACCAGATGGAGTCCGGCACCCGGATTTTTCCGTCAAAGAGCAGCTTGGGGTCACTGTCCCAGGCGGTGGGAACCAAATCCAGCACCCATTCGTCGTGGCTGGGCATTTCCAAAACGGAAAGCATTTCGGCAAAATAGTATTCGATACGGGCCAGGTTCATCTCGTCCAGGATCACCATGCTGGGCTCCTGCCGGTAACCGGCCTCGTAGAGGGCACGGAGGAATTCCGTCTCGTTGAACCGCTTGGAGAATTCGTTGAAATAGCCCAGCAGCTCCGTCCGGTCACGGAAGGAGGGCTGGACGGACACCATGGTGGCAGGGTTTTCCAGGAAACGGCTGAAGGAGTGGGGCAGACTGGTTTTACCGGTACCGGAGATGCCCTCCAGGATCAGCAGCTTACTGGAAGCCATACCTGCAACAAAGCGCCGGACGATTTCGGGGGTATAGTACAGGTGCATCTGGCTGCAGGCAAAGTCCCGATAGCCGGTAACCACCTGCTCCAGCGTGACCTCTTCGTCGAAAATGGGGGGAACATACTCCTTGTATTTCAGATCCACCAGAGCCAGCTTGGGGAAGCGGTTCTCCTCCACAGAGGTGCCGTCCTCGCCCTCGGTGTGGAAAGACCCCTTGGCGATGTTGATCTGGGCGGAATTCAGATTGGCATTCCCGGCAGCAGCTCCGGCGTTTCCGGTGACGTTGCCCACGGTGGGCAGGGTATCGTCGGTGAGGGCGGAAGCACCCATATAGGGGATCCGTTCGGTGCCGCCCATGGTGTTGACCTTCAGAGCCAGAATTTTGTTCTTCTCATCGATCAGGTTCAGCACCTGCCGGTTCAGACGGCCGATTTCCCGGTAGAGCTCCGTATTGTCCACCTTGTCCTTTTTCAGGCGGAGGCGCAGGAGAAAGGAGCGCACCAGCAAGAACACCGCCAGCACCGGGATGGCAATGAGGATCACCATCAGCAGCACGGATAGAATTTTGCCCAGGATGCCAACGGTGGGGAAATAGGTGAAAAAGATGGTAAAGTAATCCCGCCACCCTGTGACCAGCAGCTTAAATCCAGCGGCGAGAACCCCGGCCAGGTTATAAACGACCTGAGAGATGACCTCAAAGGCAAATTTCAGAAAATCACTCATGCTCTTCGTCCCTTACTTCCGTCTGGTTTTTGCCTTTCGCTTCCGCCTGCTTTTCGGCCTCTTCCCGCAGCCGCTTTGCTTCTGCCAGGGCGGCTTCGGCCTCTTTTTTGGCGGCTTCCGCCTCTGCTTTGGCTTTGGCGGCCTCTTCCTTTGCCCTTTCCGCATCCGCCAGCAGGGAATCTGCCTGGGCATTTTCCTGGATATTCTCCACCGCAAGGGCTTTTTTCAGGTCAATGCTCACGGTGACCAGATGATAAACCTGATAGATGAAGAAAACCAGCAGCGGCAGCACGATCACAAGCAGGAAGCCGGTGCTGCTGGAGAGGAACTGAACCACCTTGCCGAAATTGGGCAGCTTGGCCACGTATTTGCCCACGATATCACCGTCGGAGATCATGTGTACGTCGGCGATGGCGTTGTTGTCGCCCTTGGTCACATAGCTGCGGACGCCGCCCTGATCCTGAATCTCCGCGATCCGGTGGGTGTTCAGGGCAAACTCGTTGTTGATGATGGTGTGGAAGGTAACGATATCGCCCTGATTCAGGGTGGCGGGGTCACACTTTCGGATGATGATCAGGTCCCCGGCGTTGAAGGTGGGCGCCATGGAGTCGGACACCACGCTCAAAGGAGTGAAGCCGGCCAGACTGGCAACCTGGTTGCTGTTCTTGGTAGCCAGAGTGGTGAAGGCGAACAGGGCAGCCAGCAAAATCACTGCCCAAAGGAGAATGCTGATGAAAATGGTGGCTCCACGTTTCAATGCTTTCATAGGTCAATTACCTTCCTTTTCTGTCTGTTTGTTGCGCTGGCTGGCTGCTCGGGCATCCTCCAGCAGGTTGCCGTTTTCGTCCGTTCCCACGAAACGGAGGCGGATGCTGTAGTCCATGTCCCGCAGCTCGTCGGTGCAGGCCTCGTCGGTTCCCTCCAGCCAAATCCGGAGGATCACCGGCTTGTCCTCTCCCGCTTTCAGGGAAAACAGGGTGTTGCCCTGGTGATAGGTGATGCTGTCGCCCCCCGGCAGGCCGAAAACCTTGCCCGCCGCGCTCTGGTGCCAGCTGTCTCCCAGGCCGGGGTCGTAGATGCTGGTCTGCTCCGCGGTGAAGCTCAGACGCAGGGCCTGGGGAAGCGCGGTAACGGAGGACTGGACCCGGGTGCCGTCCAAGCCAGCGCTGGTCAGGTGGACGATCATGTCCTCACTGGCCATGAAATGCAGGGTGAATTCCAGATAGTATTCCGGCTTAGCTAAGGTTCCGTCCTCCAGGGTGAAGTGGACGCAGTCGCTGGTGGTGACGGGAACCAGGGGATTGTCCTTCGGGTGAAAGCCCTTTTCCTGGTAGATGCGCTGGGCAATGTCCAGAAAGGAAAGGGTTTTGACGTAATCCTCAAATTCCTCATGGGGATCCAAGTCAAAGCGGAGGTTGGCACCGGAGGTGATCTCCATCCGCATACTTCGCACTCTGGTCCGGTCCGCGATGGTCATCCAGGCCACGGTGGCGGCGGTGATGCTCACAAGGGCCAGCAGGAAAAGCAGCGCGGAGGTGGCAAAAAGCTTTTTGGTGGTTGATTTCTGCTTCACAGTCAGCCCTCCTTAACCGGCGATCAGCCCATAAAAGGCCAGATTCAGCGCGGCCTTGTCCAGGCCAACCTTTTCGCTGACGCAGTCCGGGTCGCAGCCTTCCAGGTAGAAGTAGACATCCACGGCATACAGCTGATTCAATTCCAGCGTGGCCAGAGGTGCTTTTCCCGGGGTTCCTCCGGCGGTGATTTGGGCATCCGCCAGGGAGACAGCCGGGTCTTTGACGGCGGTCACTCTCCCGTTGGCATAGGAGAGCACCTGATCGGAACCGATGGCGATGCCGCCGGGGCGGGTGTTGCTGCTGCCCTCGTTGACGGTGCTCAGGGCGATGATCACCGGAGAGGCGCTGTTAAAGGTCAACCCCAGCCGGGCTGCGGTGAGCAGCTCCCCGTCCACGGTTTCCACGATGGGGGTGTCGGTGTTGTCCAGATACAGGGTGACCTTGGTGCCCTGGGGCATGCCGTCGCCCTTGGCCCGGAGGTAGATGGTGTCGTGGTAATAGAGGGATTCGTCCTCGGTGGGGAGAAATTCCTCTGCGAAGCCATCCACCGTCATGGGATTGTACACAAAGGTTTTCAAATCCGCAGTGGAAACCGGCATCAGCGGGGAGGTCTGATTTTTCAGGATCACTTCATTGTCGGTTTCCGGCTGGAAGCTGCCGCCGCCCATTCGACCGATTTGCAGCTCCAGGGCGTTGGACCCAGCCCGGGCGGAGACCCGGTCGGTGCCCACCTGCCGGTTGGAGGTGAACCAGGCAAAGGTGGCGGAGGTAAGCACAAGGGCTGTGAAGATGGCAGCGGCGCACAGCCCCCAAAGGCTTATGAGCTTCTTTTTCATATTCCCCCGCCTCCTTTCAATAGATAAATGGTTAGTTGTTTCCCTCTTTCACCGGCTTCCCGGCGAAGCCAAGCTGCAAGGTGATGTCCTGGCTGTGCACCGGGTTGTAGCAGGCGGTGTCGCAGCCCTCCAGATAGAGCCAGTAGTCCACCTGGGCGATCTCCTCGGACTGGAGCGTGAGCAGCCTTTGAGAATTGGCGGCGTCCGCCAGATAATTGCCGATGGAAACGGCGGGGTCACGGACAAACACGGGAGCGCCGGTGCCCACAATACCGGAGAGCACCACATTGTCCTCCTGGACCGTAGGCCGCTGCTGGGCGTCTGTGGTGCTGCCCAGAGCATCCAATTGAAATACATAAGAGGTCTGCCTGCCGTTTTGGTTGGTGATCCTCATTCCCAGCCGTCCGGCGGACAGCACCTGATCGTCGCCGCTGATTTCCAGATCCGGCGTCTGGAAGTAGACATCGCAGCTGCCTCCCAGGCATTGCAGGTAAACCGTACCGTGAATCAGATATTGGCCGAGCTTATCGGTCACCTCCTGAAAGGCCACGCTGTAGCCGTTCCGGTTCTGGGCGATGGAGGTATAGAACCGATTCAAATCCACGGTGGAAACCGGCCGCAGCTCCTGAGAGTAGACGGCGGGATTCAGGGTGCACTGCCTGTCAAAGGGCCCGTCCTTGCTCTCGCTGATCAAAAGATTGGCCTCGCCCTTGGAGATTTTGCCCTCCATGGGGGTCACTTTGGTGTAGGGGTCAAAGGTAAACCAGGCGTAGGTGGCGGCGCTCAGGCCGATCAGTCCGGCCAGCAGGGCGGCGATCACCGGCAGCAGGATCGCCAGTTGCTGCTTTTTGTTCATTTAGTTCCCCGCCTTTCCGCTGAAGCCCGCAAAGGAAAGGGCCAGATTCCGCATGGTCTGTCCCGCCAGGTTCAATGTGCAGTCCTCATCGCAGCCTTCCAGCCACAGGTAGATGTCCAGCTTCACCGGCTCTCCGTAGCCGCCGTGTCCGTCGCCGGAAACGGTGCAGAAAGAAACCGCTCCCTCCGGCAGGGTGACCGCCCCGGTCTGGGAATCGTAGAGGCAGTAATTGGCGCTGGTGTAGGGAGCGAAAGCCACGGTGGAGCCGTCGGTTTTGTCGTGCCGCAGCACATAGCCGCCTTCGGGCTCCTTGGCTCCGTTGTCGTCGGCATTGGGGTTGTGGTTTGTGTTGATGGCGAAAACGTATTCTTTCCCCTGGGCAACCAGACCAAGGCGCATGGCGGTGGAGATGGGGTTCTGGTCGTTGGCATCCTCAAAGCCAATGTTGGACAGGTAGATATCCAGACTGCCGCCATTGGTGCGAAGATACAGGGAGGTTTTGTAGTAGTGGGACATTTCCGTCCCGGCGGTGAAGTACTTTGCCACGGAGCGATAGGTGCCGGTTGCGGCGTTCCATTCGGAGGCAAAGGCTTCCACCCGCTGGAAGCCGCCGGTGATGCTGTCGGTGGAGACGGGGATCAGCATCCCGGAAAAGGATTCCATCACCGTGGAGGAGCTGTAGGGTCCCTCTGCCGCATTGGAAATTTGCAGGGAGACGCTGCTGCCCGCCGCCATTTCCACCCGGGTGGTGCGGGCTGAGGTGTTGTATATGTACCAGGCGTAGGTGGCGGCGGAAACGGAAAGCAGAGCCGCAAAAACCGCCAGCGCGGCCAAAGCCAGACGCCGTCTGAGTTGAGTTGTGGATTTCAACGCTCTGCTCCTTCCCGATTCGGATAATAACCGCATGATACAATGATTCAGTGTTATTTTAGCACAAAGACGCGGAGAATGCAATAAATAATTGACAACTTTTGCTAAATCTCTATGAGGATTCTTTCCATTTCCTGCCTTTTTGTATTGGGCAGCACCTGGCTGTATAAGTCCATGGTGACGGAGAAGCTGCTGTGGCCCAGGATGGTTTTCAGGGTTTGAGGATTCCCGCCCTGTTCAATGTAGCGGGTGGCGAAGGTGTCCCGCAGGGCATGGGAGGTAAAGGGCGGAATGGAAATGCCCTGACTGTCCAGCTGGGAGAGGATCCGGCGGATATTCTGGTTTACGGAGCCGTGGCTGATCATCTGACCGGTGGGGGAGGGGAAGCAGAGCTGCCGGAATCCGGGCTTTCGCGGCAGCTGCCGTCTCTTTTGGCGGTCCAGCAGGTCGGAAAGGGCGGCGTTGATGGGAATATCCCGCAGTCCGGCCTGGGATTTGGGACTGTCACCGATGAAAAACACGCCGTCCTCCGTCCGGGTGATGGTGCGGCGCACGTGGATGAGCTGCTTTTCCGGGTCGATGTCGCTCCAGTACAGTGCCCCCACCTCGCCCAACCGCATCCCGGTGAGCAGCTGAAAGGCCAGCAGCTCATAGTAGAAGTTATCCTTGGCCGCATGCATGAACAGCCTCTGTTCCTCCGGTGTCAGCGCCCGGTGGTAGGTTTCGCTGGCCTTTTGGACGCTTTTTGCCGGTTTGATCCCCTTGGCGGGATTCTGGGGGATCATTCCGTCCTCCACGGCCTCGTTCAAAAGAATCTTCACCACCTGCAGCAGAATGTTGTTGGTGGCGGGGCAGAGGCGGTTGGAGGCCTCCGACTGGATTTGCAGGATGTGCCGCCGGGTGATCTGCTCCAACGGAAGCGAGCCGAGGATGGGGCTGATGTAGGGCCGGTAATAGGAGGTGTAAACCCGGATGGTGCTGGGCTTGACGGAGAGCTTTTTCCCCTCGATCCAGGTTTCAAAGTACTGGTCCGTGGTGATGGCTTTGCTTTGGAACCGGGACGTGCCCAGCAGCTGAGTTCGTTTTTCCTGCTCCCGCTGCTTGAGCTGCCGGGTGCTTCTCCCGTAGACGGAGTACCGGCAGCCGTTTATGGTAAACCGCTTCTCCAATAGTCCGGACTTTCGCACCCGTACTCCCTCTGGTAATTTTTGCATGGCAAGTTCCTCTCTTTCTGGGAAATAGAATGGGGACAGCGGAGGCCCCGCCGTCCCGATAGCTATCATAATCCCTTTTGCATTCTTTTTGGGGTAT
>JAXECZ010000085.1:0-12921 GCA_034104845.1 Faecousia sp.
GGAGTGCCAATTCCACTCGACATGCCTCTGTAGCTCAGTAGGTAGAGCAGCGGACTGAAAATCCGCGTGTCGTTGGTTCGATTCCGACCGGAGGCACCACAACCGACTGCTCCGGAATCCAACCGGTTCCGGAGGTCGGCAAGATGCGGGTGTAGCTCAGCCGGTAGAGCGCCACCTTGCCAAGGTGGAGGTAGCGCGTTCGAGCCTCGTCACCCGCTCCAAAACAATAAGGAACGCCTCCTTGCGTTCCTTATTTCATATGGTACCGTGGCCAAGTGGTAAGGCAAAGGTCTGCAAAACCTTCATTCGCCAGTTCAAATCTGGCCGGTACCTCCAAGAAATCCTTCATGCGCCAGCATGGAGGATTTTTTATCTATTCACTATTCACTCTTCACTTTTCACTAAATTGGCGCATGAAGGATTTTTTGGAAGTGAATAGGTAATAGTGAATAGTGAATAAGTAAAGATGCGGGGAGGAAGTCGTTCCATGGCCAGCGTGTTACAGGAGAAGTCAAAAGTCTTTGCGTTGCAGATTATTAAAGTTTGCAATGAGATTAAGCAGAGAAAAAGAGAATCTGTATTAACCAATCAGTTAATCCGTTCCGGAACCAGTATTGGTGCAAATATCCGGGAGGCCATGTACGCCCATGGAAAGGCTGACTTTATCGCCAAGTTGCAAATCGCCCTGAAAGAGTGCTCCGAAAGCGAGTATTGGCTGGAATTACTGATTGAGAGTGGGTATTACGAGGATAAAAGAATTCTAGAACCGTGTGTTGAGATCAAAAAACTTTTGATTTCTTCCATTAACACGGCGAAAAATAACTTGAGATAATGTGCATCTAAATTGTTGCAAAGGCACAAGATCAGTTGACAAGTTTCGACAGGAAATTTGTCAACTTTCTTTGTGCACCCGGTGAGCGCACGTTCTATAGGGTGAAAGTCCCAAAGTTGCCCGGTACTCAACAAATGGGTAGCCTCCTACTCTATTTCCTATTGCATTGAGATTCCTCAGAGCCAGCCGGCATCCTCGGATTCCGTCCTCCGCTGGCGCAGCAGCAGGGAGGACACTGCCTGCCGGGGATCGGCGCCTTCGTACAGCACCTGATAGGCGGCGTGAATGATGGGCATTTCCACCTGCTGCTTTTGACAGAGCTCCCAGGCGGATTTGGAGGCGTAGTAGCCCTCTACCACGGCGCCAACCTGTTCCATTGCCTGCTCCGGTGTGCAGCCCTTGCCGATGAGCATCCCGGCCCGGTTGTTCCGGGAGTGCTGAGAGGTGCAGGTAACGATCAAATCGCCAATGCCGGATAGCCCCGCAAGAGTGCTTTTCTGCGCCCCCAGGGAGACCCCCAGCCGGGCCATTTCGGTGAGGCCCCGGGTCATGAGCATGGCCTTGGTATTGTCCCCAAAGCCCAGTCCTGCCACCACACCGGCACACAGCGCGATCACGTTTTTCAGCGCACCTCCCAGCTCCGCGCCAACCACATCCGGGCTGGTGTACACCCGGAAGGTGTCGGACATAAAGGCGTCCTGCACCAGTTCCGCGCAGCCTTTATCCCCACAGGCGGCGAGACAGCCGGAGGGGATGCCAACAGCCACTTCCTCTGCGTGGCAGGGTCCGGTGAGGGCCACCACGTTTTCGTGGCCGGTCACCTGGGAGACGACCTGACTCATGCGTAGTAAGGTGCCGTCCTCAATTCCCTTGGTCACTGAAACCAGCAGGGTATCCGGCCTTAAATAGGGCGTGATGGCGGCCAGCACCTGGCGGATGGGGAAAGAGGGGGAGGCGATTACCACCATCTGGCAATCCTCAACGCAAGCCGGGTCGGCGCAGATGTGCAGCTGCGGGGGGAGCTCCACCTTGGGCAGCCTGGGATTGACCCTTGCGTCCCGGATTTCAGCGGCCCGGGCCTCGCTTCTGCACCAGAGGGTTGTGTCATGTCCGTTTTTACACAGGAGAATGGCCAGGGCGGTTCCCCAGGCACCGGCGCCCACAACAGCGGTTTTCATGATTGCTTCTCCTTTTTGAAGAAATCGGTTTTCCGCTCGGTTTTGTTTACCAGGCGGATAATGTTCTCCCGGTGCATCACAATGGCCAGAAGGCACATGAGCACACAGCCAGTCACCGCCCAGATGCGGTCAGAATGCCAGCAGGCAAAGCTCACAGCCAGAGAGACGGCAGCCAGCACGGAGCTGAGGGAGACATACTTGGTGGCGAGATACACACCGGCAAACACCACAAAGGCCACAAGACCAACCCGCCAGTCCAGCATCAGGGCGCTGGCAAAGCCGCAGACGATGCCCTTTCCTCCGTGAAAGCCCAGCAGAGCGGGGAAGTCGTGACCAATCCCCACAGCCAGTGCCGCCAACACCGCGCCCTCCAGGCCGAAGCCCTGGGCAGAGAACAGCCACCGCCCCAGGGCGCAGGCAGCTACCGCCTTCAGGGCGTCGATCAGAATTACCAGCAAAGAGGTAAGCCCGCCGTAGTTCCGGAAAAAATTGGTAAATCCGGCGTTGCCGCTGCCATGACGGCGCACATCGTCGTGAACCAGCAGCCTGGAGATCACAATGGCTCCGTTGAGGTTGCCCAGCAGATAGCCCAGGATAACGGTGATGATTGCTTTGAGAATCATGGATGCTTACTCCTCCTTGTCACCTTTCTGACGGATGGTGATGCGAACCGGGGTTCCCTGGAGGCCGAAGACCTCCCGAATCTGGTTTTCCAGATATCGCTGATAGGAGAAGTGGAACAGCCTGGCATCGTTGCAGAAAATGACGAAATGGGGCGGCTTGGTGCTGGCCTGGGTCATGTAGTAGATTTTGAGCCTCCGGCCCTTGTCCGTGGGAGGCTGTACCCGGGCAGTGGCGTCGGCCAGCACACTGTTCAGCGCACCGGTGGTGATGCGCTTGGTGTTCTGGGCGTAGACATCCTGAATCACCTGAAACAGCTTGTCCACCCGCTGTCCCGTCAGGGCGGAGAGGAACACCACCGGCGCATAGAGCATATAGCTCAGGCCCTGGCGCACATCGTTTTCCTTGTCCCGCATGGTGTTGGTTTCCTTGTCGGCCACTGCGTCCCATTTGTTCACCACAATGATGGCTGCTTTGCCGGCCTCGTGCACCAGACCGGCAATTTTGGTGTCCTGCTCCGTCACGCCGTCGTTGGCATCCACCAGAATCAGGCACACATCCGCCCGCTCAATGGCGCTGATGGTCCGCATGTTGGAGTATTTTTCAATGATGTCGTCCACCTTGCTCTTCCGGCGCATCCCAGCGGTGTCGATGAAGCAGTATTTTCCGGTTTCGTTCTCGTAATAGGAGTCGATGGCGTCCCGTGTGGTGCCCGCGATGTTGGAGACGATCACCCGCTCCTCTCCCAGGATCCGGTTCAGCAGGCTGGATTTGCCCACATTGGGCTTGCCCACAATGGCCACCTTGATGACATCATCGTCCTCATCCTGCCCGTCGTCTTCGGGGATGTTTTCCAGCACCCAATCCAGCAGATCGCCGGTGCCGTGGCCGTGGACGGCGGAGGTTTCAAACAGGTCGCCGATTCCAAGGGAATAGAATTCATACACATCCGGGTTGGTGGGCCCCACGCTGTCGCATTTGTTCACCGCCAGGGCCACGGGCTTGCCGGATTTACGCAGCATGACTGCCACATCCTCGTCCGCCGCGGTGACACCGGAGCGCACATCTGTGACCATGATGATGGCATCCGCCAGTTCAATGCCGATTTCTGCCTGACGGCGCATGAATTTCAGCATATCGCTGTCGGTGCCCGGCTCAATGCCGCCGGTATCCACCAGGGAGAAGCTGCGTCCGCACCATTCACAGTCTCCGTAAATTCGGTCACGGGTAACGCCGGGGATGTCCTCCACGATGGAGGTGCGCTGACCGGTGAGCTTATTGAATAACATGGACTTGCCCACATTGGGGCGGCCAACGATGGCCACTAGGGGCTTTGCCATGAGCATCACATCCTTTCATAGGTATATCCAATACATTATGCCATATTCTTCCGATAAAAGCAACAAAAATAATATTCTTCAGAAGATAATTCCGATCATTCGTTCCCCAAAAATCGTGCTTCTACATCACCGTCATCATGTTATACAGCTTCATCAGCCGGATGTCCTCCTTGGTCACCTTGAGCATTTGCAGCAGGGCCTCATCCTCCGGCAGCCGTTTTTTGGAGAACAGCATTTTCAGGGCCACGGGCATCATGGGCCGGGCGGACAAACCGGTGAAGAGCCCCCATTTGGTGTCGGAATTCATATAGGTGGCCAGAATCTGACCATGGGCCTTTTCCATGGGGGAATCCTGGTTGGTGAGAATCACATTGGTGATGGCGTCGTAGTGCTCCATATAGCCCCAGTAGGTTGTTTCGCAGTTCTGATAGCTTTTGTAGTCCTGGAAATTGGCATACATCATGATTTTGTACCGGCTGTCCTCCGATTGCAGCAGCACATCGAACACGCAGCGCATGATCCGGTTGTAGCGGCCGTCGTAGTAGTAGGAATAGAACTGGGACAGGCCGTTGAAAAACGCGGGCTTGGGGCCGGAGGACTGGATGCTCACCCGGTCTGGGGTGCAGTATAAAAGCTGCTCCACATGGATACCCAGGGCTTTGGCGATCTCATAGATGGTTTCAATGTCCAGTATGATCTCTCCGGTTTCGTATTTGGACAGGGTGGATTTGTTTTTGCACACGATGGCGGACAATTCCTCCAGCGTCATATGGCGGGATTTACGGAAATTGCGGATTCGGTGGCCGATCTCCCGGCTGATTTCTCCCATGGCAGAGCCTCCTGTTTCTTTAAAATCAACTTTTCTCTTCTTTTGTTTCTTCTTTTGGGTTCTCAGCTCCAGTATAATCCAATTTGGAAGAAAAGTCTATTATAAAGAAACTTTTTCCAAAATAAATTTCTTTTAAAGAAACGCCGCTTTGTTTGAATTGCCGCCCCCGATGGGATAAGATACCAGTATTCAAAGCGGAAAGGATGATTCTCCCATGAAGCGAAACCTCACCCTCAAGGAAACCGTCACCATCACCAGTATGCTGTTTGGCATGTTTTTCGGCGCCGGAAATCTGATTTTTCCCGCCAAAATGGGCATTGAGGCAGGGGGAAACCTCTGGAGCGCGTTTTTCGGTGTGTTCATCACCGCCGTGGGCATTCCCATGCTGGCAGTGGTGGCTCTGGGCTTAAGCCGCTGCGAGGGTGTGGTTCCTCTGGCCAATAAGGTTGGAAAGAAATACAGCGTGTTCTTCTGCACCCTGCTGTACCTCACCATCGGGCCCCTGTTTGCCATCCCCCGCTGCGCCAGCACCTCCTTTTCCGTGGGGGCAGTCGGACTGCTGGGCGACGGAAACGGGAAGCTTTATCTTGCCCTGTTTTCCTTTGTGTTCTTTGCTGTGGTGCTGTTTTTCTCCCTGAAACCCAGTGGGATTATGACCTGGATCGGGAAAATCCTGAATCCGGTGTTTTTGGTGTTTCTGTTCGCCCTGGTGATTGCGGCGCTGGCGAAGCCCATAACAACCATCTCCCAGGTAGTGCCGGCTGAAAGCTATGCCACCGGCGGCAGCGCTTTCTTCAGCGGCTTCCTGGAGGGATACAATACCCTGGATGCCCTGGCCGGTCTGGCCTTTGGCATTGTGGTGATTCAGGTGGTGCGAAGCCACGGCGTTCAGGAGCCGGGGCGTGTGGCGGTGAATACGGCCATGGCGGGGGTGTTCAGCTGCCTGTTCATGGGCATTATCTACTTTTTCATCACCCTGATAACCGCCCAAAGCGCCCCCATCTGCGAAAGCTGCACCGACGGCGGTCAGGTGCTGGGCGTGGTTGCGAAGTACTATTTTCACTCCGCCGGTGCCATCCTCACCGCTGCCATTGTCACCTTTGCCTGTCTGAAAACCGCCATTGGCCTGGTGACCAGCTGCTCAGAGGCTTTCGTGCAGATGTTCCCCAAGGGGCCGGGATACGCTTTCTGGGCCGGGGCGTTTTGCCTGGTTGCTTTCGGCATTGCCAATTTTGGCCTGAGCACCATCGTCGCCTGGTGTGTGCCAGTGCTGATGTTTGTGTACCCCCTGGCCATTACCCTGATTCTGCTGGCGCTGACTGAAAGATGGTTCGGAAAGAGTCAGGCGGTTTATGCCGCAACCACTGCCTTTACGCTGATCGCGGCAGCGCTGGATTTTGTGGGAACCCTGTCCGGAATGATTCCGGGAAATCAGCTTTTGGGATCCATCACCGCCTTTGCAGGTCGGTTTCTGCCGCTGTATTCTCTGGGCATGGGCTGGGTGGTCCCCGCGCTCATCGGCTTTGCCGTCGGAATGGGGATGCATGTCCTGAAAACAAGGAGAAAATAATAGGCTGATTTTTACCTAGAAATCATGTATCATATTTCTGAGGTGATGAAAATGACCATTGATTCCAATGCGATTGTATCTGCCACAGAAGCAAATCAAAATTTCTCCAAGGTTGCCCGCATGGCGGAGAAAAAGGGACATGTGGTGGTGTTCAAGAATAATCGTCCCAAGCTTTTGGTTATTGATTTGGACACCGAACCCCAGATCGAAATGACCGAGGATGAAAAACTGGAATTCGTGGCCGCTCGCATCCTGCGGGAGCACAGGGCGGCTTTTGAGGAATTGGCATCTATGCAATGATGTCGTTCCTTGAAATGACGGCATTCGGCTTTGTTGTACGGATGATGAAATTGTATCCGTTGGTTGTCCGTTGCAGATGGCAGCATGGGATATGAAGAACTTCTTCAGTGGGTCATCGACCATAGAGCATAGCATAATCCGCACCCGGGGTGGGTGCGGATTTTTTGTGAAATGAGAAAAGAAAGGGGATTCCCCTGTTAATCAATCTGATAAATGACCGCGCTCACCGGCGGAAGCTGGACGGTTTCGCCATTCTGGGAAGCCTGACCGCCAAAGGTGAAAAGGGCCTTCCCCAGCTTGCCGGAATAGGGGAACGCCACCGCCTCCCGGAAAGGATTGATGGCGATGAGCAGCTTTTCGCCCTCCTGCTCCCGTTCATAGGCCAGGGCCTGCTTGGGTTCGCCGTTGCTGACGAAGCGGATGCCGCCCCGGTTTTGCAGCGCGGGATGGGCCTGACGCAGCCGGGTCAACTGCTTCACAAAATTCAGCAGAGAGTCCGGGTCGGGAAGCTGCTGTGCCACGGTGGGACGGTCGGCAGCCGGATCCTGCTGGATGTAGAGCTTTTCCTTGGCAGCGGCACTAAAGCCGGCATTGACGCAGGAATCCCACTGCATAGGGCTCCGGGCGCCGGTGCGGTCATAGCCGCCCTCAACACTGGTGAGATTTTCCACATAGCGCATACCGATCTCGTCGCCGTAGTAGACGAAAGGCGCACCGGGCATAGTGAGCAGGAACGTAAAGGCCAGCTTCTTTTCCTCCCCCTCCACATACTTTGCCAGGCGGGTCATGTCGTGGTTGCCGGAGGGAATGCAGATGAGGCCGTCCTTGCCTGCTTTCTCCCGGCTTTCCAGATACCGCTCCACGAATTTGGAGGCGTCGCCCAGGCCCCGATTGGAGAAATAGGGCTCCTGGCAGCGGAACAGGTCATTGTAGTGGGAGGGGCCGAAGTGGAGCAAAAAGTCCATGTGGAAGCCGCCCCGCAGGGATTTTTCCGGTTCACCCCACTCGGAGACCATGGCGGCCTCCGGGAATTCCCGCTCCAGAACGGTGAATACCTTCTGCCACAGGGCGATGGTGCCCAGACCATCGGGGTCGTTTTTCACCAGGCTCATGGCCATGTCCACCCGGAAACCGTCGCAGCCCATGGTGAGCCAGAAGCGCATCACATCCATCATGGCTGCCAGGGTGGCTCTGGGGCCCTCGTCCTCGGGGGATTGCTGCCAGGGCCGGGTGCGGTTGTAGTAGCCGTAGTTCAGGGCGGGCTGGCAGGTGAAGAAATTCACAGCGCAGGAGCCGTCCCGTTGGGAAACTGCCCGCAGGCAGCCCATATTCTCCGGCGATTCCCACACAGAGTCGGTCCACACATAGCGGTCGGTGTATTCATTCCGCTCCGGCTTCATGGACTCCCGGAACCAGGGGTGCTCCACGGAGGTGTGTCCCGGCACCAGGTCCAGCAGCACATGAATGCCCCGCTTGTGGGCTTCGGCAAAGAGGCGCTTTAGGTCCTCGTTGGTGCCGTAGCGGGGGGCGACGGTGTAATAATCCGCCACATCGTATCCGGCGTCGCCAAAGGGGGAGAGGAAGCAGGGATTGATCCACAGGGCGTTGCAGCCCAGATCCCGGATGTAATCCAGCTTGTTGATGATTCCCTGGAAATCACCGATGCCGTCGGCATTGGTGTCCAGAAAGGACTGGGGATAGATTTCGTAAAAAACGGCGTTATCCAGCCATTTTGGCATAACAAACACTCCTTCTTCTATAGGTCCGAAGCTCAGCGGGCCTCCACATATTTGTGCAGGGTTTTGCGGACGGCGCCGGGACCGGCATAGAGTTCCCTGACCATGCCTTCGATCTGCTCGCCCAGGCCCATGGCATACACATCCACGCCAAACACATCGATGCGGCCATAGAGCTTTTTCAGGCAGGAGAAGTCCTGCTCTCCCTCTTTCACTTCCAGACCGGCAACGATGGACTGCAGCTCGGAAAGCAGCGGATCGGGGGAGGGCTCAAAGGGATTGCCGTTGTCGTCAATGCCCCGCAGGTAGCGGGCATAACCGGCCAGCACCAGGGGAATGAGCACCAGGTTGGACTTGTCCAGACCCCGCTGCTGATACTTTTTCAGGGTTTCGCCAAAGCGGATGGCCAGCTTCTGGCTGGTGTCCATGGCAATACGCTGGGGGGCATCGGGCATAAAGGGGTTGGGCAGCCGGCGATTCAGCACCGCGCCGATGAACTCATAGGGATTCAGCACACCGGGATCGGTGACCACGGGCATGGCTTCAATGTAGCCCAGCTTCTGAATGAAGCTGCGGATGTCGCTGTCGGCCATCTCGGCGGAAATCAGGGTGTAGCCCAGCATGCAGCCATAGATGGACATGGCGGTGTGCAGGGGATTCAGACAGGTGGTGACCTTCATGGTCTCCACCATGTCCACGGTCTTCCGGTCGGTGTACATCACACCGCCCAGCTCCAGAGGAGGACGGCCATTGGTGTAATTGTCCTCAATGACCAGATACTCCGTCTCCTCGGCGTTGACAAAGGGGGCGGTGAAGGTGTGCTTCTCGGTCTGGAGGGTGTAGTTGTCCTCAAAGCCGTCGGCAGCCAGCATGGCCTGAACCTTTTCATGGGGCCGGGGAGTGATCTTGTCGATCATGGACCAGGGGAAGGTGACCTTGGTGCCGTCCAGCACATAGGCCTCGAATCCGGCGGGGGCCAGTCCGTCGGCCACCCATTTCTGCACATACTGCATCACACCGGCCTTCACCTTGTCTCCGTTGTGGGAGCAGTTGTCCATGGACTGCACCGTCAGGGGCAGCTGGCCTGCGTTGTACCGCTCCAGCAGCAGAGCGGCCACCTTGCCCATGGCCAGAACGGGGGTCAGTCCCCGCTCCAGGTCGGCAGGGTTGACGCTGTAGCCCTTTTCGGTGATGGTAAAGGAGATCATTTGCAGGGAGGGGTTGCGGAAGATTTCCACCAGCCTTGCCCAGTCGTCAAACTGGTAGTCGGCCTTCAGACTCTCGGTGACGGAGGCGATGACCTTTTTCTCAATGGTGCCGGTGGACTGGAGGGAGACCAGCAGGGACAGGTTATCATAGGGCCGGTAAGCCTTGTCGATGATCTCATAGTCAAAGCTCTCGGCCACGATCACGCCCCGGTCGTATTTGCCGGAGTTCAGCGCCTCATTCAGGATGGCGGCGGGGAAAGCCCGGAAGATGTTGCCCGCGCCGAAGTGGACCCAGGTGGGCTCCCTGTGGGTCTTTTCCCGGACGGCCTGAATGTCGAAAGTGGGCATCTGATAGCCCTTTTGCGCCCACTCAGGGGAAATACCGTTTTTAATTTCAGACAGCTTCATGGAATGCTTCCTCCTGAATTACTTCTTTTCCTCTGCCAGACGGTCCAGCAGATCCCAAACACCCAGCATATACTGGATGCCCAGGGCACGGTCGTACTTGCCGTAGCCGGGGCGGCAGGAGCCGGGGCCCTCCTCCCAAAGCTGGCGGCCATGGTCGGGACGGATGTAGCCCTCCCAGCCGTTGTCGTGATAGGCCCGCAGGATCTCGATGATGCCGGTCTCGCCGCAGCAATCCCGGTGGGCAGCCTCGCTGAAGTCGCCGTTGTCAAAGTGATGGATGTTGCGGATGTGGGCAAAGGCAATCCGGGCATGGTGCTTGCGGATGATGTCGGCGCAGTTGTTGTTGGGATTGGCGTTGAGAGAGCCGGTGCACAGGGTCAGGCAGTTGGAGGGATTGTCCACGCTGGTCAGCAGCTTCTCGCAGGCGGCCTCGTCCACCATCAGACGGGGCAGGCCGAAAATATCCCAGGGGGGATCGTCCATGTGGATGGCCATTTTCACGTCGCACTCCTCGCAGGTGGGCATGATGGCCCGGAGGAAGTAGAACAGGTTCTCCCACAGCTGATCCTTGGTGACAGGAGCGTAGGCCTTGAACAGCTCGTCCAATTTCGCCATCCGCTCCGGCTCCCAGCCGGGGAAGGTCATGTTGTACTTTTCGGTGAAGCTCATGATGTACTCGGCCATGGCCTTGTAGTCGTCCTTGATCATGTCCTTCTGATAGAACAGGGCGGTGGAGCCGTCACCAATGGGGTGGAACAGGTCGGTGCGGGTCCAGTCGAACACGGGCATAAAGTTGTAGCAGATCACCTTTACGCCGTATTTTGCCAGGTTGCGGATGCAGACCTTGTAGTTTTCGATCAGCGCGTCCCGGCTGGGCAGGCCGATCTTGATGTCATCGTGCACATTGACGGATTCCACCACCTCGGCGTCGAAGCCGTATTCGTGAATCTGGTCAACAACCTCTTTGATTTCCGCTTCCTCCCAGATTTCGCCGGGCATCTTGTGATGCAGGGCCCAGACAATGCTGGTTACGCCGGGAATCTGCTTAATGTCGGCAAGGCTGACCGGGTCATTTCCTTGGCCATACCAGCGCCAACCCATTTTCATAGGCATATGTTTTCCCTCCATTTGTGAATCAAATACCATTCCTGCCGGACAGCGCCCGGAAAGGCACAATATTTCTCTTACATTCTATCATAAACTGTTTCTCTTGGCAATCACACAGATAAAACAAATTATCCCGGAGGATTTTGTAGGATGTATGATGAAATGGAATGTGTCATTTTCCTCCAAAATGGTTATGCTTTTTTCAGGAGGGATGCATATGACAGACAAGCAATACAGCCGTCTGGTAAAAGAAATGAGCCCCAATTCGCCGCTGCTGAAGGACTGCGCCTATGCCTTTGCCGCAGGCGGACTCATCTGCGTGCTTGGCCAGTTTCTCATGAACCGCTACACCGGAATGGGACTTTCCAAGCAGGATGCCGCCAGCTGGGTCTCCATCAGCCTGGTGGGATTGTCGGCACTGCTCACCGGACTGAGTGTCTACGACGACATTGCCAAGTACGCCGGGGCGGGAACCCTGGTGCCCATCATGGGCTTTGCCAACGCGGTGGCGGCCCCGGCGGTGGAATTCCAGACCGAGGGCTTTATTTTGGGAGTGGGAGCGAAAATGTTCACCATTGCCGGGCCGGTGATCGTCTACGGCCTCAGCGCCAGTGTGGTGTATGGTCTGATCTATTGGCTGGGGCTCCTGCTGGCCTGATTCGATAACCACACAATAAAAATCTCCCACCATATACGGCGGGAGATTTTGTTGGAAAAGAATCAGGCCAGGTCCTGACCGGTGACGTACTTCTTGGCAGGGGTGTTCAGCAGCACCGCGCCAATCACCAGAAGAATCACCGCATCCGGCAGCATATAAGCGCCGTTATACAGGGCGGAGTAGAACCAGGGGGTCGTCATGGTCATATTGAAGAAAGTCTCGGGCATGTACTCGGCCCAGATGGTGGCGCCCACCACATAGTGCACCAGGAAGCGGGCAGAGCAGGCTACCACGGTGGCGGGGAAGAACTTGCCCTTGAACAGGCCGGCCAGACCCAGAACGGTATAGGCCACGATGAAATCGCCGATGATGCTCTCCCAGCCGATGGCGATGCCGCCTTCAAAGAGCATCTGCAGCACGGCGTGGGCGAAGCTGGCGATCATGCCGGCGCCAAAGCCCCAGCGGACGCAGAACAGGATGATGGGCAGCATAGAAAGGTCAACGGAGCCGCCCCAGGGCATTTTGTACAGGGGCAGGAAGCTGAGGATTTCCGCCAGAGCGATGCACACGGCACCCTCCGTCAGCATGCGGACCTTGCGATGGGATTTTTCCATAAGAGAATACCTCCTAAAAAAATAAATCGCACTGCAAACCCGTCCAGGTGCAATGCGATACCGTAAGCGGTATGTGAATCGTGCATCTTTCCCTCCGACGGTACTAACCGTATCAGGTTCACGGGTCAGGGCAGCATAGCCCAATCTCAGCCGGATTCATCCGGCCCCCCGAAGACGTATTTGCTTTTGTGCAGGGCTATTATAGCAGACAGGAGAAAAATGTCAAGAAAAAAGTCAATTTCCGGAAAATTCGGAAGAACGGAAAAAGAGGAGGGAAAACCCTCCTCTTCTATTCCGCTATCGAGATTACTCAGCCTCAACAGCCACGACCTGACGGCCATTGTAGGTGCCGCAAGCCTTGCAGGCTCTGTGGGGCATGACGGGTTCACCGCACTTGGGGCAAACCGCGACGCTGGGAGCGGAGAGCTTCCAGTTGGAGCCACGGCGCTTATCGCGGCGGGCCTTGGACACTTTACACTTAGGGACAGCCATGGTGACACCTCCTTGGTAAAACTGCTTT
>JAXECZ010000139.1:0-4976 GCA_034104845.1 Faecousia sp.
GATTTGCAGATCGACAAGCTGAATCAGCGCCTGGCCCAGCAGCAGATTTCCTGCCAGGTCACCCAGGCGGCCAAGAGTGCCATCATCGACGCGGCCTACAACCCGGAGTTCGGCGCCCGTCCCCTGCGGCGGTATGTGCAGCATACCGTGGAGACCATGCTCAGCAAGCGGATTCTGAAAGGAGATGTCACCCCCGGCCAGACCGTCACCGTGGACTTCCAGAATGGCGAGTTGGTGATGCAATAACCAAAAAGAAAGGAGCTGTCCAATTGGATAGCTCCTTTTTTGTGGGTTTATTCGGTTTTATTCGGGCTTGGCGAAAGCAATGGGGGTGGCACCGGAAGCGGCGTCCACACTCTTCAAGGAGACGGGGACAACCTCAAAGTGAACGGTTTCATACTTCTGGGTCTGACCGCCGGAGACGAACTCCAGTACAAAGGTCATGGCCTTGGCCTCGTCCTCGCTGGCGGCTTCCTTGGTGATGACCACGCTGGCGCCGTCCTCCAGGCCCTCACCGGCAAAGTTCTCGCCCTTGTCCTCGGAGCCCACCAGGTACAGGTACAGCTCGGTCACGGTGTCGCCGGTGGTGTTGTAGATGGTGTACTCTGCTTTCTGGGGCTCCGCCTCAGTGATAGCTTCGGTAGCAGCCTCGGTGGTGGCTTCGGTAGTAGCCTCGGTGGTGGCTTCAGTGGTGGCCTCGGTAGTAGCCTCGGTGGTGGGTGCAGCAGGCTTCTCACCGCAGGCGGTGACGGTAATCATCAAAGCGACGGCCAGCAGCAGCGCGGCAATTTTCTTGGTATGTTTCATTGTTCGTTTCTCCTTTATCTGTTGAGAATCAAATTGGAGGAGGTATCTCTTCCAGACGCTCATTATAGCATTTTTCTACAAAAAATCAAGATACAAATTATTACATTTTCACAAATTCTAATCCGGACTTGCAAGCGGCAAATGCCAGCCTCCAGGCAATTCCCTGTTATGGATAATCCGGACAAGGATATTCGCTTACAACGGACAGGAAATCCGGTTTACAGACTCTTTTCCTGGAATTTACTCAGGCACGATAGTGAACTTTACAGGCGGTGTGTATACTATGCCTTGGGTGAGCAAAGTGCAGCTCTCCTGAAAGCGCAATGGATACCGCGTTTTCCAACCACAGACAGATATTATGGAGGTAAAACATGAAACGATTTCTGAAACCTGTCACGGCGCTGCTTGTTGCTGTTGCTGTGCTCTGCTCCCTGGCCCTTTGTGCTGCTCCCACCGCGGCGGCGGAAGGTAATGCACCCAAATACGTTTTCCTGTTCATCGGCGACGGCATGACCTATTCCCAGTTCCAGCTGGCGGCTTCCTACCAGGGCGCCAATGCGGATACCGATGACGGCATCCTGGACGGTGATGTGGCCCTGAACTTCATGAACTTCGATGTAATGGGCAATGCCACCACCTACGATTCCTCTTCTTTCTGCCCGGATTCCGCTTCCACGGCTACGTCCATCGCCTCCGGCTTCAAGACCTACAGCGGCGTCATCAACATGGACGAGACCAAGACCGTTCCTTTCACCACCATCGCGGAGCAGCTGCGGGACAATACCGATATGAAGATCGGCGTTATCTCCTCCGTGAACCTGAACCATGCCACTCCCGCTGCTTTCTATGCCCACCAGGCCAGCCGCAGCAGCTACTACGAAATCGGCCAGGAGCTGATCGACAGCGGCTATGACTACTTCGCCGGCGGCGGACTGCTGAAGCCCACCGGAAAGAACGGCGACCTGCCCGACCTGTATGACCTGGCTGCTCAGGCTGGCTACAAGGTGGTTCGCACCCAGGCCGACGCGGAGCAGGTTACCGCCGACGACGGCAAGGTGCTGATCGTCACGGAAAATCTGGCAGACAGCGATTCTCTGGACTATGAAATCGACCGTCAGCAGGATGTCTGGGCTCTGAGCGACTATGTGGCAAAGGGCGTTGAGGTTCTGAACAATGAAAATGGTTTCTTCCTGATGTGCGAGGGCGGCAAGATCGACTGGGCCTGCCACGCCAACGACGCCGGCAGCGTTGTCCACGATGTGCTGGCCATGGCGGATGCGGTTCAGGTGGCCGTGGACTTTGCCCAGGAGCACCCCGACGAGACCCTGATCGTGGTGACCGGCGACCATGAGACCGGCGGCCTGACCATCGGCTTCGCAGGCACCAACTACGATACCTATCTGGACAACCTGAACAATCAGAAGATTTCCTATGCCAAATACGACGCTGACTATGTGTCCGCCTACAAGGAAAACAGCACCCCCTTTGCCGATGCCATGGCGGATGTGGAGAACCTGTTCGGCCTGATCTTGCCCGAGCATGCTGAGGAAGCTGTGGATAACGCTCTGGTGCTCACCGATTACGAGGTGGAGGAGCTGAAGGCAGCCTATGAACTGACTCTCAACGGCTATGCCCAGGACCAGGAGGGCAAGCCTGTTCAGACCCAGGAGGAGTATGTGACCTACGGCACCTACACGCCTTTCTCCGTCACCGTGACCCACCTGCTGAATAATAAGTCCGGCATCAACTTTGGCTCCTATGCCCACACCGGCCTGCCCGCCGCTGTGTTCGCCCAGGGCGCCGGCGCGGAAGCTTTCGCCGGTTCCTACGACAACACCGACATTCACGACAAGTTCTGCACCCTGCTGGGCATGGAAAACCTGGCCGGCTAATTAACCCTATCCCATGCCGCAGCTTTCCATGGAGAGCTGCGGCTCTTTTCAATCAAGTGATAAATTGGAATTTGCAGAGATATAAGATATAAGATATGAGATATGAGGTAATTTCAAAATATCGAAAAAAATCAACAAAACCACCTATGTTTGGTTGCTATTGTACCAATTACAAAAATATTATCTGGGTTTCTGATTCGTTATCTTATATCTTATATCTCGTATCTTATATCTTTTTCAAATTCCAATTTCTGCATTCATAATAACGTACAACAGGTGAAATCAAATGCTGAAACAAAAAAAGATACAATGGTCCATTGCGGTATGTCTTCTGATGATTGCCGTACTGTGGTTTCTGCCCACGGGTTTTGAAAAGGCAGGGGCGGCGTACCGGGATGGAGGAGAGCGGGTGAGCGCCCGGGTGATCAGCGTGGATAATTCCACGGTCATCAATACCGGTTTGGTTCAGGCGGGGGAACAGCGGTGCCAGGTGCGCCTGCTGGCCGGCTCCCACAAGGGAGAGGAATACACCGCCGAAAACAGACTCTCCGGCTCTCTGGAATCGGATAAGATTTATGAGCCGGGGGACAAAGCACTGGTTTTGGCCAGCTTCCGGGAGAACGGTGCCTCGGTGAGCATGATCGATCACTACCGGCTGGATTTGGAGCTGGTGCTGCTGGGACTGTTCTTCCTGTTCCTGGCGGCTTTCGCGGGCTGGATGGGAGTTCGGGCCATTCTGTCTTTCCTGCTCTCTGTGCTGATGATCTGGAAGGTGCTGGTGCCCTGCTGCCTGAAAGGGATGGACCCGATCCTCATTGGCGGCGCTGTGACTGCTCTGCTCACCTGGATGATCATCGCTCTGGTCTTCGGCTTTGACAGGCGATGCCTGGCGGCGGTGACCGGTGCGGTGGCCGGGCTGATGCTCACCTGCATTCTGGGAATCGTGTGCACGACGACCTTTCGGATCCAGGGAGCGGTGATGTCCTTTTCCGAGAGCCTGCTGTACAGCGGCTATTCCGGCCTGGACCTGACCAGGATATTCATGGCCAGTATTTTTGTGGGCTCCTCGGGGGCGATGATGGATCTGACGGTGGACATTACCGCGGCGGTGAGCGAAGTCGTGACCAAGCGCCCGGATCTGACCCGGTGGGAGGCGGCTATGTCCGGCATACGGGTTGGCCGTGCCGCCATGGGCACCATGACCACCACGCTGCTGCTGGCCTACTCCGGGGGATATATCGGACTTCTGATGGTCTTCATGGCCCAGGGTACCCCGCTGGTGAATATCCTGAATTATAAATATGTGACCTCGGAGATCATTCACACCCTGGTGGGTTCCTTTGGCCTGGTGCTGGCGGCCCCCCTGACCGCCCTGACCTCCGGATTCTTCCTGGCAAAGAATCGGTAGAATTAGAATTTGCAGGGTTCGTTGAATGGCATCATGTTGGACAACACCGTAGGCGCCTGGCTGCCCCCGCCCTACGGTGCATCCAAAAAGATGGCGCAAACCTGCAAATTCCAATTTCTCCCCAAGGCGGGCTTCCTTTTTTGAATCTTTACAAAAGAACGGTAGTGGATTTTACATTTGCTGCAGATAATAAGCATAGAGAAAAATCTAAGGAGACAGGTATGATCGATTTACAAAATACCAAGGGCTTTATCTGCGACATGGATGGGGTGCTCTACCATGGAAACCGGCTGCTGCCTGGGGCGGGGGAGTTCATCTCCTGGCTCCAGCGGGAAAAGAAGGAGTTCCTGTTCCTCACCAACAACAGCGGCTCCACCCCCAGGGAGCTCCAGCAGAAGCTGAAACGGATGGGCCTGGAGGTCAGCCAGGAGCATTTTTACACCAGCGCCCTGGCCACTGCCGCTTTCCTCAAGGAGCAGGCCCCTGGGTGCAGCGCCTATGTGATCGGAGAGGCGGGGCTGCTGAATGCCCTGTATGACGCGGGAATCACCATGAACGATGTGAACCCGGACTATGTGGTGATCGGGGAGGGCAGAGCCTACTCCCTGGATACCCTGACCAAGGCGGTGAATCTGGTGATGAAAGGGGCAAGGCTCATCGGCGCCAATTCCGATGTTTCCGGCCCGGTGGAGCAGGGAATTGCTCCCGCCTGCCGGGCGCTCACCGCGCCGGTGGAGATTGCCACCGGAAAGCAGGCCTATTTCTGCGGCAAGCCCAATCCGCTGATGATGCGCTCCGGGCTGAATCTGCTGGGCTGCCACAGCGCCGAAGCGGTGATGATCGGCGACCGGATGGACACGGACATCATC
>JAXECZ010000187.1:0-9468 GCA_034104845.1 Faecousia sp.
CCCTGGCTCTCCTGGCCCATCATCTTCCGGGGTGCCAGGTTGGTCACCGCCACCAGGGTCTTGCCCAGCAGCTCCTGGGGCTCATAGTACTTGGCAATGCCGGAGAGGATCTGCCGGGGGGTGCCGGTGCCGTCGTCCAGGGTGAATTTCAGCAGCTTATCGCTCTTTTTCACCTTTTCACAGGTGAGCACCTTTACCACGGTCATTTCCACCTTTTCAAAGACATCAAAGGTGATCTGCTCCTTGGGTTCGGGCAGGGGGTCTTCCTCCACGGCGGGAGCGGCGGCAGCGGAGCGGATCTCCTCCAGGGCGGCCAGCTCCTTTTCCAACTCGATCCGGGGGAACAGAGGCGCACCGGCCACAGGGGCCACCTCCGGATTCAGCAGGCCCCAACGGGCCAGGCTGTCCCAGTCCATCGCCGCGCCGCCCAGCCGCTTGCCGATTTCCGCGGCGGTATCCGGCATGAAGGGAGACAGCAGGCCGCCGCAGATGCGGACGGTTTCCAGCAGGTTATAGAGCACTCTTGCCAGACGGGGTTTCTTCTCCTCGCTCTTTGCCAGCACCCAGGGGGCGTTTTCATCGATATACTTATTGGCCCGGGAGATGACCTTGAACACCTCGGCAAGGGCATTCTGGAAAGCGTATTTCTCCATCTGCTCTTCGTAACGATTCCGCAGGGAGGATGCCAGGGCAATGAGCTCGGCGTCCTTCTCTTCGTCCTCCTGCTGCTCCTGAGGCAGGTGCTCGCCGAAATACTTCTGGGCCATGGCCACGGTACGGGACACCAGGTTGCCCAGATCGTTGGCCAGGTCGGTGTTGATGGTGGAAATCAGCAGCTCATTGGAGAAATTGCCGTCGGAGCCAAAGGGGAAGGAGCGCAGCAGGAAGAACCGCAGGGCATCCACGCCGAAGCGCTGGGCCAGCAGATAGGGATCCACCACATTGCCCTTGGATTTACTCATCTTGCCGCCGTCCAGCAGCAGCCAGCCGTGGCCGTAGACCTTTTTGGGCAGGGGCAGATTCAGGCTCATGAGCATGGCGGGCCAGATGATGGAGTGGAACCGGACGATCTCCTTGCCCACAAAATGCACATCCGCAGGCCAGAAATCCGCCAGGTCGTTATACTTGTCATTTTCAAAGCCCAGGGCGGTCATATAGTTGAACAGAGCATCGATCCACACATACACCACATGGCCCGGGTCAAAGTCCACGGGTACGCCCCAGGTGAAGCTGGTGCGGGAGACGCACAAATCCTCCAGGCCGGGATCGATGAAATTGTTCACCATCTCGTTGACCCGGCTCCGGGGCTCCAGGAAGTCGGTGTTCACCAACAGGTCCCGCACTCTCTGGGCGTACTTGGAAAGCCGAAAGAAGTAGGCCTCTTCCTCCGCGTCCTGAACCTCGCCGCCGCAGTCGGGGCATTTGCCGTCCTTGAGCTGGCTCTCCGTCCAGAAGGACTCGCAGGGCTTGCAGTATTTGCCCTTATAGGTGCCCTTGTAGATGTCGCCGTTATCATACATCTTCTTGAAGATCTTCTGAATGGCGGCCACATGATAGTCGTCGGTGGTGCGGATGAAGCGGTCGTAGGAGATGTTCATCAGCTTCCACAGATCCTTAACGCCGCCCTCTCCCAGCACGATGTTGTCCACAAACTGCTGGGGGGTGACCCCGGCCTCCCTGGCCTTGTCCTCGATCTTCTGGCCATGCTCATCGGTGCCGGTAAGGAACATCACATCATAGCCCTGGAGCCGCTTGTACCGGGCCATGGTGTCGGTGGCCACGGTGCAGTAGCTGTGGCCAATGTGGAGCTTGGCCGAGGGGTAATAGATGGGGGTGGTGATATAGAACTTTCCCCTGCATTTTTCGCACATAATTTCTCCTCCTAAAAATGAAAAATCGTCCTCAGGATAACCCAAGGGCGACAAAATTGACGCGGTACCACCTTGATTCGCAGCAAGCAGCTGCCTCAAAACGCGGTAACGGGCGCTATCCGGAACCGCCTACCTATCGACGGTTCAGCTCCAAGACCATCTTCCCCAGCGCACACCGTACCCGCTCCCACCAAATCGGGCTCTCTGACCGGCCGCCTGCCAGGTACTCTTCTCTTCACAGCTTTTCTGATTAAAATATCTTCCTTATTATACCCAGAAACACCGGGGTTTGTCAACAGAAATGTTTTTGGGCACACCGCGACAAATTGGAATTTGGCGCTTAGGCCTCCCCATCAAATTCCAATTTCCCCGATCAAATATCCAGATCGTAAATCTTCACGATTTCGGTGGGGCCCTCCTGGAAGAGATCCTCCACCTGATCCTCGCCGGTGACGGTAACATACAAGGTGCCGCCCCGGTTGTTGAGGCGCAGCCTGCCCCCGGGAAGCCGGCCGGAAAGGCGGAGCACTGTGGCCACACTGCCGCAGCCGGTGCCGCAGGCCAGGGTGAAATCCTCCACCCCCCGCTCAAAGGTGAGCACATTGACCTCGGTATCGGACACCAGGGAATAATAGTTCACATTGGCTCCCTTGGGAAAAGCGGGGTCATGGCGCAAGCGTTCCATTTCCGGACGGAGCTTGTCGGCATCGGCCCACACATCCCCGGGGTACTCCCGCACCGCATGGGGCAGGCCGGGATTTCCCAGCTCCACATAGGCAATCCCCTCCTTGCGCCGGAGATCCACCGTGGTGGGGGTATTCAGCCGAACCCGGTAGCGGTCGCCCTCCAGATGCCAGCCATACACCGCTCCCGCATCGGTTTCCACCGTCATCTGCTCCCCGGCGATGCCCAATTCATTGGCAAAGCGGCAGATGCACCGGGAGCCGTTGCCGCACATCTCTCCCCGGGAGCCGTCGGAATTGTAGAAGTGGAGCTTAAAATCCGCGTTTTCGGAATCATCCACCGCCATAAAGCCGTCCGCCCCGGTGAGGGCACAGAGCCTTTGGGCAAGGGCAGAATAGTCCGGATTCAGCCCCCGGCCATCCATGACCATAAAGTCGTTTCCGGCGCCGTTCATATAGTATATTTTCATGTCAATGCCTCCTTGAGGGAAGTGGGATCCATGACAAATGGGAATTCACACAAGCACCATTTTACCGGCCGGACAGCAGATTTTCCATGTTATACATTCCCTTGGACTTGCCCACCATGAATCGGGCTGCCTCCACACCGCCCTCGGCCAGCATATTCCGGGTAGAGACCTCATGGCGCAGGGTGATGCTCTGGCTGGGACTGCAGACATGCACCTCATGGACACCCACCACATTGCCCATCCGCAGGGAGGAAATGCCCACCTCGTCTTTGGTGCGCTTGCACTCCCCGGAGCGGCCGTCATGCTCATAAGCGTTGGGCCGCACGGACTTCACCGCCTCAAAGAGCATTTTGGCGGTGCCGCTGGGGGCATCCACCTTTCGGTTGTGGTGAATCTCCACGATTTCCACATCCGCCTCCGGGAACCGCTCCACCACCTGCCGGGTCATGCTGCACAGCAGAGCAATGCCCAGGCTCATATTGCCGGAGTAGAACACGGGAATTCGCTGGGCTGCCTCAAAAATCAGCGCCTTTTCCTCCTCCGTGTGTCCGGTAGTGCCGATGACAACGGCAGCACCGATTTTTTCGGCGTAGGAGAGTACATCCGCTGCGGCGGTATGGTGGGAAAAGTCGATCACCACATCCGCCTCCACGGTTCCCAGCTCGGCAAAGGTTTTGCTCACACCGTTCTCCCCGTCGATGCTCACCCGGCCAACCACCTCATCCGCCAGAATGGCATCGATCAGCTTGCCCATGGCCCCGTTAGCGCCGCAAAGAACCGCTCTCATACATTGACCCCCAACCGGCGCATTCTTTCAAACATCCGCTGCCGGTTTTCCTGGCTCATGGGAATCAGGGGCAGCCGGATGTTTTCTTCCCCATAGCCCATGGCGCTGACTGCCGCCTTGGCAGGGGCGGGGCTGACCTCGCAGAACAAATCGTTGATGAGATCCAGGTAATCACACTGCATCCTGGCAGCCTCCTCCAGCTTGCCCGCAAAGAAGGCGTCGGTCATGGCAACGGACTGGGCGGGAGCCACATTGCTCAGAACGCTGATGGCTCCCTTGGCGCCCATGGCCATCATGGGGATGGTAATGGCATCCTCACCGGAATAGACGTCGATCCTGTCACCGCAGCGGGCAAACAGCTCCACGATCTGAGCCATGTTGCCGCTGGCCTCCTTGATGGCGGCGATATTGGGGTGCTTTGCCAGCTCCGCCACGGTGGCGGGCAGCATGTTGCAGCCGGTGCGGGAGGGCACATTGTAGAGAATCACCGGTTTGTCAGACTTATCCGCAATGGCAGAGAAATGGGCGATGAGCCCGGCCTGGGTGGCCTTATTATAATAGGGGGTGACCACCAGCATGGCATCCGCACCGATGGCGCAGGCGCTTTCGGTGTAGGAAATGGCATGGGCAGTGTTGTTGGTGCCGGTGCCGGCAATCACGGGTACCCGGCCATTGACCCGGTCCACAGTGAAGCGAATGACCTCATTGCGCTCCTGAGGGGACAGCGTGGCGCTTTCGCCGGTGGTGCCCACAGCTACCAGCGCATTGATTCCGGAGGCAAGCTGGAAGTCAATAAACCGGCCAAGGGCGTCGTAATCCACGCCGGTTGCAGTCATGGGGGTGACCATGGCTGTAGCCATGCCCTTGAAAATGGTGTTCTTTCTCATGTTTTTCTTTCTCCTTATCCCAGGGTAATGATGTTAAAATAGTCATACAGAGGAATCAGCTTTTGCAGGAACGCTCCCACCCTGCTTCCCAGCTCCGGGCCAAAGATGGCGTCCCCCACATCCTCGTGGACGATCAAATCGATGTCCGTTTTCCAGGCAAAATAGGGCTGCAGCTCCGGCGTGGGAGCCTCCTTAGGCCGCTTATAGCACTGGGCGGTGACCTCCATCCCCACGGCATCCTGAACGCCTCGAAGCATTTCCAGGAATTCCTCCGGTTTGGCAGCAATGCGATTCCGGAAGGCTTCCATGGCGGCTACCTTTGGATGCCACAGGGAGAAGCCGTAGTTCACCCCGTCGGGCCGAATCTCAAAAAACAGGGTGGGATTCTCCGCCCACCACTCTCCATCCCGCCGGATGGAGGCCCAGAGGCTCTCTTTATAGGGGTCGGGATGGTGCAGCCGGGCATCCCGGTAAATACGGCTGACCTTGAGGATATCCCCCTGCCGCTGCAAAAAAGGCGCAAACAGCTGTTCCCCCAGCTCCTTCATAGGCTGGTAGAGGGTATCCACATACTGCTTTTTATGCTCCAGGAACCAGTCCCGGTTGTTGTTCATGCGAATGCCCCAGAGAAAATCAATGGTCTCCGGGGAAAAGCCGGTAAACATCTTTCTATCCTCACTTTATCGTTTGATGCCATTCATGCCCAGAATATCGTCCCAGTCGCTGCTCAGCTCCTTATGCTTGGTTTTCCACCGGAGCTGATTGAGGTAGCGGGTGGGAACAGGCCTGTCGGGTATTTCCAGAACATATCGCTCAAAGGCATTGATCAATGTGGTGCCCTCATACTCCCGCACCCGCTGCATGGAAGCATCATATCGCAGGTGGACATGGCCGTGTACCAGGTAACCGGGATGGTGTTTATCCAGAAATTCCCGCAAAGCGGCAAAGCCATGATGGGCCGGATCCTCCCCATCCCCCAAGCCCTCCGGCGGCGCATGGGTGACCACAATGTCCACCCCCTTGCAGCGCCAAAGGGGAAACCGGAGCTTTCGGATGCGGCGGCGCATCTGCCTTTCCGTGTATTGATAGTTTCCGGGGTGATACCGGCGGCAGCCTCCCAGCCCCATGATACGAACACCGTTGTATTCCACGATGGCATCGTCGATGCAGTCGCAGCCGCTGGGCGGGTTATGGTCGTAGTGGGTGTCGTGATTTCCCGCCACAAAGAGCAGGGGGCATCCGGCCATGGTCACCAGAAATTGCAGGTAACTGGATTTCAGATCCCCGCAGGAGATGATCAGGTCGATTCCCTCCAGCTTTTCGGGGCGATAGTAATCCCAGAGGGAGGCGCATTCCTCATCGGAGATGAACAAAATTTTCAACGGCTTTCGCTTCTTTCTGTGCAGGGATTTTTTCTCTGTACACGCCCAGCTCCCGGATCATATTCCGGGACATGGGCAAAACCTCGTCGAAGTTGGGAATGGAGCCGGAGACGTTTTCACACAGCCAATCCATATGCACCAGCTCATCCATGGTGAAAGTAGCTGCGCTGCTCTCATTTTTCACACTGCCGTCCTGGGCCACAATTCTCCGGGCAAAGGGGTCGATGGTTCGGTCTCTGATACCCCGGCACAGGATATCCGCCAGAGTCCGGACACCCTGGGGCAGCTTGTCGGAAAAGTCGATATCGATCACTCCGGTGTCCATGCCCAGCCAGTAGTTCCGGCCTGCCCCCTCTTTTTCCTTTTTCAGAGAGCCGGAGAGGATGCCCCGGATGACGGACTCATAGAATTTGCCCCAGACCCACACTGGGGAAGCCAGGGGGATCAGGTCGCTTTTGTCGTCCATCAGATAGGTTCCGTAATTGCAGAAATCCAGATAGACCTTGGACTGCACAGGCAAATCCCGATTGGAGATCACCCGGATGCCGTCGGCAAAGAAATCCGCCTGGGGGGTACCCGCCACGCAGGACCAGCGCAGTTCAATCTGCGCTCTGGGATTGGTGAGCAGGGCGCCCAGGGCGAAAGCGTTGATGGAAGCAGGAACGCCGAAAATGGGATAGGAAGCGATGTAGCCGATGCGATTGTTTTGCGCCATGGCGCCGGCAATGGCGCCGGTGATGAATTTCGCCTCGAACACCCGGCCGTAATAGGTTCGGATGCTGGAATAGGGCTGATCCAGAGAGCAGCAGAAGAAATACACCTTGGGGTACTTCACCGCCACCTTCAGGGCTGCATGGGTCATCTGGGGAACGGTGGCAAATACCACCTGGGCTCCCTCCTCCACCGCCTGCTCCAGGAGGCGCTCCACCTCCTCGGGGGTGTTGCCCTGATAGTAGCTGCGGATGGTGACCTTATCGCCCATGACGGATTCTAAGTATTCCTTTCCCTTTTCGTGACCCAGACCCCAGCCGCTGGTGGAGGGGGTGAGGGAATGGACAAACGCCACATGCACGTGATCCGGCAGGGTGAGAAAGCTCAGGATGCCGGGCTTGGCGTCCTCCACCTTGGATTTCACCTTCACCGCCGATTCCGCCACACTGACAATGTCCTCCCACAGGGCGGCCACGGATTTTTTCAGCTCCGAAGCGGACAGCTTGCTCAAATCCTCGAAAGGATAGAGCTTCAGCCACAGCAGCAGCGCCTCCTCCGGCAGGATATCCAGCTGCCTGGTATTCACCGCTGCCAGAGCCTCCCGGAAATATTGAAAACGGGCGTTAAAGGTACGCCGCTCCTCCTCGGTCCATTTCACATCCGGCTCCTTGCCCAGCAGGGACAGGAGCTTTCCATAATCCTTGGGCCGCCGGAAATTGATGGTGTAGAGGCCCGATGCCTTGAAGAAGTCCAGAAATTCATAATAGGCCTGGATCCTGGGCTCCTGGGTTTGCACCGGCAGTACCCGCTTGATTGCTGCGGGAATCCGGGCCGCGCCGAAATAGCGCAGCACACTCACCCGCTTGTTGCCCTCCTGGACATAGAAATTACCCAGGTATTCATAGCAGGAAATGGGGTCGCGGATGCCCTCAGGTCCCAGGTGGGCTTCGCAAAGGGCAATCCATTTGGCTGCAAATTCCGTTTTCGCATCCAGCAGCGGATAGAAGCTGGGAGTAAAGGCCGCGATGCGTCCGGCGGATTTGGTGCCCACGATCCGCTCCGCAGGAATGTCCATGATTCCCACATCCACAATGGCCTGTGCATCGATTTCAGGCAGCAGCTCATCCAGTACTTCCGGGTTCTGTTTCTTTCCGGCGGCCAGGAGCTCTTCGGCTTCTCTCTGCCCCAGCTTCAGCGCCTTGAGATATTCCTCCCTGCAAGTTTGAATTGACATCGCATCCTCCCGATGATATTATTTTACACATTTATCATATCCTATTTTTAGTAAAAATGCAATAGAAATTTTCGATTGCGAAGAATTTGATGCCATTCTCAGTTTGCCGCGTCATTGTATTTCAACCCAACAAGCGCCCAATTTCTATACAAAAGCATCCCCTCCGGTAAGGAGGGGATGGGACGATCATTCTTCTTTCAAAAGGGTCTGCTTTTGAAACTGGAGGGTGTAGAGCTGGTAGTAGCGGCCTTTCCGGTGCAGCAGCTGCTGATGGGTTCCCTGCTCCAGAATTCTGCCATGGGACAGGAGAATGATATTATCGGCGTGCTGAATGGTACTCAGCCGGTGGGCAACGATCAGCATGGTGCCGATATTCTTCATCTTCTCCAGGGAATCCTGAATGAGCATCTCCGTCTCCGTGTCGATGTTGGCAGTGGCCTCGTCCAGAATCATCACCGAGGGCTTGTGGATGATGGTTCGGGCAAAGGACAGCAGCTGCCGCTGACCGGCGGAGAAATTGTTGCCCCGCTCCCGCACCACCTCATCCAGGCCGTGCTCCAGCCGGCGGATAAAGGTATCGGCATTCACATACCGGGCGGCCTGCCAAACCTCCTCGTCGCTGACCCCCTCCATCCGCAGCAGGATATTGCTTCGGATGTCGCCGGAGAAAAGGAATACATCCTGGAGCATCTGGCCAAAATGCCGCCGCAGGGAGGCAATTTTGATTTTCCGGATGTCCATGCCGTCAATGAGGATCTGCCCCTTTTGAATGTCGTAATTCCGGCAGATCAGAGACAGAATGGTGGTTTTGCCGGAGCCGGTGGATCCCACAAAGGCCACCGTCTGCCTGGGCTCCACATGGAAAGAAACCCCTTTCAGCACCCACTGGCCGGGCTTGTAGGCGAACCACACATCCTTGAATTCAATTTCGCCTCTGATCTGCTCCAGCTCAATGGCATCCGGTGCATCCACCACCTCCGGCTCCATGTCCAGAATGGTGAAAATCTTCTCCGCCGAGGCAAAGGACTGCTGGAGCATATCGAACTGCTCCGCCAGCGCCTGAATGGGGTTGAAGAATTTGGAGATATACATGTAGAATGCAACCACGATCTCACTGGTGATGGTCTGACCCAGGAAGGTGGTGTCCTGGATATAGCCCCGGCAGCCGATGTAGAACAGGAACAGATTGGAGGTGACGAACAGCATATACACCATGGGCCGGAAGATGCCGAACACCAGCATCCGATTGTACTTTGCCCGCTGGAGACGGTGGCTCTTGTCCAGGAATTCCTCCATCTTCACATCCTCCCGGTTGAAAATCTGGGTGATCTTCATACCGGAGAGGTTCTCGGACAGATAGGTGTTCACATCGGTGCGGGTGTTGTTCACCTTTCGGTGGACCTCCCGGCTGAACCGCTGGAAAATCAGGGTGAACACCACCAG
>JAXECZ010000013.1:0-9568 GCA_034104845.1 Faecousia sp.
TGGGGCAGCTCATCCCTGGCCCGCTCCCGGCGGTAGGGGTCCTGGATGGCGGGGATCACCAGCTCCTCCATCACCCGCTTGACCAGGGTGGATTTGCCGGTACGCACCGGGCCCACCACGCCAATATAGATATTGCCGCCGGTTCGCGCGGCAATTTCCGAATAGATTTCCTCCATAGCCAGCCTCCTCATCCGGCAGGAGAGGGCTCCTGCCATGGTTTGGTTCAGGATATGACGGCGGCAACAAGAATAGAACCGCCCCGGGCTGGGCTGCCATCCTTGGGGTAGTGCTGAAATATGCAAAAATAATGACGAATTATGTAAATTTCGAGATTTTTTATTGACAAGTAGGACAGGGCGGTGTATAGTTACCCTGAAATTGCATGGATTCCCCCGGCGGCAGGGCTGTGCCGCATCGGAAAGGAGATATTATGTATACCATTCAGGAGCTTTACGATTTGAACCATACCGCCGCCGCAGGCTACCTCAGTCAGTTCACCTATCCCTGGGAGGCGCTGAAGGGCATCAAGGACATGATCCTGGAGCTGGGCAGCCAGCTTGGGGAGGACTATGTGCAGGTGCAGCCCCAGGTCTGGGTCCACCGCAGCGCCACCGTGGCTCCCACCGCGTTTTTGGGCAGCCCCTGCATCATCGGCGCCGGTACGGAGGTGCGCCACTGTGCCTTCATCCGCGGCAGCGCCCTGGTGGGGGAGAACTGCGTGGTGGGCAACTCCGTGGAGCTGAAAAACGTCATCCTCTTCGACAACGTTCAGGTGCCCCACTACAATTATGTGGGCGACAGCATCCTGGGCTACAAGTCCCACATGGGCGCGGGCAGCCTGACCTCCAATGTGAAATCCGACAAGACGCTGGTGGTGGTGAAATCCGCTGAAGAGCAGATCCCCACCGGGCTGAAAAAATTCGGCGCTATGCTGGGCGACTTCGTGGAGGTGGGCTGCAACAGTGTCTTAAATCCCGGCACCGTCATCGGGCCCCACTCCAATATCTATCCCACCAGCTGCGTCCGGGGCGTGGTTCCCGCGGGCAGCATTTGGAAAACCGGCGGCGTCGTTGTGAAAAAGATTTGAAACGAGAATTCCCATAAACACAGGAAAGGGCTCCCGTTCCAATTTTTCAATTGACAGGGCGTCTTCTATCTTACATCTTATATCTCATATCTCGTATCTATTGAAAGGAAATTTATTTATGGGTAAATATTTTGGCACTGACGGCTTCCGGGGGGAGGCAAACTGCACCCTCACCGCCGACCATGCGTTCAAGGTCGGCCGCTTCCTGGGCTGGTACTATGGCCAGCTGAAGCACCGCGCCGGCTCCGACGAACCGGCCAGGATCGTCATCGGCAAGGACACCCGCCGCTCCAGCTATATGTTTGAATACAGCCTGGTGGGCGGATTGGTTGCCTCCGGGGCGGACGCCTATTTGCTCCACGTCACCACCACCCCCTCCGTGGCCTATGTGGCGCGAACCGATAATTTCGACTGCGGCATTATGATCTCCGCCAGCCACAACCCCTACTACGACAACGGTATCAAGCTGATCAACGGCTCCGGCGAAAAGATGGACGAGAGCGTCATCCGGCTGGTGGAGGCCTATCTGGACGGGGATCTGTTTGCCTTTGACCGGCACTGGGACGAGCTGCCCCTGGCCAAGCGGGATCAGATCGGCCGGTCCGTGGACTATGTGGCCGGACGGAACCGGTATGTGGGCTATCTCATCAGCCTGGGCATGTATTCCTTTAAGGGCAAGCGCATCGGCCTGGACTGCGCCAACGGCAGCTCCTGGAACATTGCCAAATCCGTGTTCGATGCCCTGGGGGCCAAGACCTTTGTGATCAACGCCGAGCCCGACGGCTACAACATCAATAAAAATGCCGGCTCCACCCACATTGAGGTGCTGCAAAAGTACGTGGCGGACAATCAGCTGGACGTGGGCTTCGCCTACGACGGGGACGCCGACCGGTGCCTGTGCGTGGATGAAAAGGGCAATGTGGTCACCGGCGACCATATCCTCTATATCTGCGGCAAGTACATGAAGGAAAAGGGCCTGCTGCCGGGCAACACCGTTGTCACCACCGTTATGAGCAATTTTGGCCTGTACAAGGCCTTCGACGAGCTGGGCATTGAATACGCCAAGACCAAGGTGGGGGACAAGTACGTCTATGAGCACATGATGCTGAACAACAACCGGCTGGGCGGCGAGCAGAGCGGCCACATCATCTTCTCCAAGCATGCCTCCACCGGCGACGGCATCCTCACCAGCCTGATGGTGATGGAAGTGATGATGGACAAGAAGAAGACCCTCTCCGAGCTCTGCCAGGGCTTCACCTTCTATCCCCAGGTGTTGAAAAACATCCGGGTCGCCAACAAGGCCAACGCCCAGGAGGACGAGGATGTCCAGGCTGCCGTGGCAGAGGTTGCCGCCGCCCTGGGAGATTCCGGCCGCATTCTGGTGCGGGAATCCGGCACCGAGCCCGTGATTCGGGTGATGGTGGAGGCCGAGGATCACGACACCTGCGAGAAATATGTGGATCAGGTGCTGGAGGTCATCCGCCGCAAGGGCCACGCGGTGTAAGCATTTTATCCGTTTTTCCAATCCCTCCGGGTTTTCCGGGGGGATTTTCCTTTCTGCCTGCCAAATGGGAATGAAAACCATTGATACGATTTCCGCTCCGGTTTTCCGGGCTGAGCCGGCAGCCACTTTTCTTTCTGATACCGAAAAATGGAAAAGAACTTGATATTGCATGGGAAATGTGTTATAGTTGACGCATGCGACAAGAATCGAGAGAAAGTACGGGCGGCATTTCGTGCGATTGCACGAAAGAGACAGGAGAGTTAGATAGAATGAACATAGAAGAGTGCTATCATCGGTTAGGCGGCGATTATTCCCAGGTGCTGCTGCGTCTTCCCAGCGGCAGTCTGGTAAAAAAATTCATCATCAAATTTCTGGACGATGGTTCCTTTGCCGGGCTCTGCCAAGCTATGAGCCAGGGGGATCGGGCTGTGGCGTTCCGGGAGGCGCATACCCTCAAGGGTGTTTGCGCCAATCTGGGCTTTGAGAAGCTGCGGCAATCTGCCAGTGAGCTGACGGAGATACTCCGGCCGGAGACGGCGGAGATCCCCGCAAGTGCCGGGGTGCAGCTGGAAAGGGTACGCCTGGACTATCAGTGCACGGTGGATGCCATTTGTGACTTTTTGGCCTCCGGAGAATAAGCCGGATTTCCGGGGAGCGTTCCGGTGAAATGCTCCCGGATGTGATTTTGAGTAATGCCGGTGAAGCCGGCTTCTGGAAAAGAGATGAAAATACATGTACAGAAAACGAATATTGGTGGTCGAGGACAATGAGCTGAACCGGGAGATCCTCCGGGAGATCCTCTCTGCGGAGTACCATGTCCTTGAGGCGGATAACGGCCAGACGGCGCTGAAGGTGCTTCAGGAGCACAGAAGCAGCATCTCCCTGATTTTCCTGGATGTGATGATGCCGGTGATGGATGGCTACACCTTTTTGGATCACATTCGGGCTGACCGGGAGCTCTCTTTGATCCCGGTGGTGGTCACCACGCAAAGCAACAGCGAGGCGGATGAGGTAACAGCACTGTCCCGGGGCGCAACGGACTTTGTGCCCAAGCCCTACCGGCCGGAGGTCATCCTCCATCGGGCAGCCAGCCTGATCAAGCTGCGGGAATCCGCCGCCATGGTCAACCAGTTTAAATACGACCGGCTGACGGGACTGTATACCCGGGAATTCTTCTATCAGAAGGTGGGGGAGTACCTGACGGAAAACCCCAACACCGACTATACCATCATCTGCTCCAATATTGTGAATTTCAAGGTCTTTAACGATGCTTTCGGCACCACTGCCGGTGACCGGCTGCTGCAGCAGATCGCGGACTCCCTGCGGAACATGGTGGGAGAGGACGGCCTGTATGCCCGCTATAGCGCGGATCGGTTCCTCTGCCTGATGGAGCGGGAGACGCAGGAGCAGCTGAACCTGGAATGCCAAGGCAGCAAGTCGGACAACATGAAAAACATCGTGATGAAATGGGGCGTCTACGAAATTACCGACCGCTCCCTTCCGGTGGAAAAAATGTGCGACCGGGCGTTCCTGGCAGCGGACAGCATTAAGACCCAATACAACCAGCATGTTGCGGTTTATGATGACGTGCTTCGGGATAAGCTGCTGCGGGAGCAGGCCATCACCGAATCCATGGAGACCGCCCTGAACGAGGGGCAGTTTACCGTCTATTTGCAGCCAAAATACTGCCTTCACGACGATCGGCTCTCCGGTGCCGAGGCTCTGGTTCGGTGGATCCATCCGGTGTGGGGCTTCATGTCCCCTGGGGAGTTCATTCCCCTGTTTGAGAAAAACGGCTTTATCACCCAGCTGGACCGGTATGTGTGGGAGCAGGTTTGTTCGCTGCTCCATGATTGGAAGCAAAAGGGCTACCCGGACATCGCGGTTTCGGTGAATGTGTCCCGGGCGGATGTGTACCAGGCAGACCTGCCCGAGACGCTGACCGGCTTGATCAAGCAATACGGAATTGAGTCCAAGCAGCTCCATCTGGAGCTCACCGAGAGCGCCTATACCGAAAATCCCAGCCAGATCATTGCCACGGTGGATAAGCTGCGGCAGCAGGGCTTCATTGTGGAGATGGACGATTTCGGCAGCGGCTATTCCTCCCTGAACATGCTGAACCAGATGAAGCTGGATATTCTGAAGCTGGATATGAAGTTTATCCAGACGGAAACCGCCAAGCCTACAGAGCAGGGCATCATGCGTTTTGTGGTGAATCTGGCCCGGTGGCTGAACCTCAGCGTGGTGGCCGAGGGCGTGGAAACCCGGGCCCAGCTGGAACGGCTGCGGGAGGTCGGCTGCGACTATGTCCAGGGCTATTTCTTCTCCAGGCCGCTGCCCGTAGCGGAATTTGAAAAGCTGCTGCGGGAGCAGGCGGTGCATCCTATGGAGTCTGTTTGTTTCCACCGGGAGCAGACGGAGCAGAAGATCCTGGTGGTGGCGGATGCCGACCCTCTCTATCGCAAGCGGGTGCGGGACACCTTTTCCGAACTATACCAGGTGGTTGAGGTTTCCGACGGCCAAAGCGCTTTTTATAAGGTTCAGGAGTACGGCAAGGGCAGAGTGCAGGCGATAATCCTGGGCATGGACCTGCCCAACGACGGCGCTGCTGCGTTCCTGCGTACCCTGCGGAACGACCCGGTGCTGTGGCGGATCCCGGTGCTTTCCGCGATACCGCCGGAGATGGTGTCCGACGAATTCGTTCAGCAGCTGGATACCGATGATTTCCTTTGCAAAAACCATCCCATGTGTGATTTGCGGCGCCGGGCCATCCGGATGATCGGCGTGACCGAATGCCGGAAAAAGGCGCTGGATATGGAAAATGAAGCATGCCGGGATTTCCTGACCAAGCTTCTCAACCGGCGCGGGTTGGAGACGGCGATAGATTCCCTGCGGCTGGAGGATTTCCCGGTGGCCATTTACCGCTTTGATTTGGACGATCTGAATCAGATCAACGATCAGTATGGCCATGAAGCCGGCTACGCTCTGCTCAGCAGCTTCGCGGAGGTATTGCGGAAGAATACCCGGACATCGGATCTGCTGTGCCGCTACGACGGGGGCGAGTTCGTAGTCATTCTGCGGCACATCAACTCCAGCCAGACTGTGCTTAGAAAGGGAGAGGACATTTGCCGGGAGTTTCACAGCATCCCCCAGGCCAATGGCATTTTCGCCACCTGCTCCTGCGGCGTGGTTTTGTCCGCTCAGGACGAAAAGCCCTCGCAAAAGCTGTTTGACCGGGCGGACGAGGCGCTCTGCCAGGCAAAACGGCAGGGTAAGGGAGCCTGCTGCCTCTGGGAACCACAGGCTGTCAGCGCACGATAAAAGAAAACCTCTGAACCGTTCCTTAGGGATCGGTCCAGAGGATTTTTTTATCCGTCCTGACGGTCAATGTGGATCACCACAGGCAGCGGGCAGCCCTTTTCTTTCAAGGCTGCCGTAACCGATTCCGCCAGCTCCGGGTCTGTCCGGGGCAGGGAATAGGGCACCGCCAGGTCGAAGGTCAGCTTTTTCTGCCCCTGATCGTCCACAATTCGCAGATCGTGGATGGAGGCAGCGGGCTCCATGTCCTTGGCACAGGCCTCCGCCATGGTTCGCAGGGCGGCCCAGTCCTCGGTTTCGGCGATGGGGTCGTAGTGGATCACCAGATGGATGCCAAAATTGTGCATGGCCTCCTGCTCAATGTGATCCAGCTGGTCATGGGCGTCCAGGGGGCTCTCCCCGGCACTCATCTCCGCGTGAACCGTGGCAAAGCAGTGGCCGGGGCCGTAGTCGTGGATCAGCAGATCGTGGATGCCCAGGACCCGGGGATGGGACAGGATCATCTGCGTCAGCTGCTCCACCATTTCCTCGTCGGCCTGCATACCAATCAGCGGGTCGATGGTGTCCTTGGCCAGGCGGATGCCGGACCAGAGGATAAACAGAGCTACCCCCAGACCCACAAAGCCATCCAGCTGGATGTGGAAAATGCCGTCGGCCAAAAAGCTCAGCAGCACGGCAGAGGTGGCGATCACATCGTTCCGGCTGTCCTGGGAGGTGGCCTCCAGGGTTTTGGAGCCGATCAGCTTGCTCAGCTTCCGGTTGAAGCCCGCCATCCAGAGCTTTACCCCGATGGAGACCAGCAGGATCCCCAGGGTCACCACGGTGAAAGGCACCGCCTGGGGGTGGAGGATTTTTTCCACGGAGGATTTTGCCAGCTCCGTCCCCGCCAGCAGCACCAGCGCCGCCACCACCACGCCGGAGATGTATTCATACCTGCCGTGACCGAAAGGGTGCTCTCCGTCCGCCGGACGCTGGGCGATCCGGAAGCCCAGCAGGGTGACGATGGACGAGGCGGAATCCGTCAGGTTGTTGATGCCGTCGCCAGTGATGGCCACGGAGCCGGTGATCAGTCCGGCAAGAATTTTCAGGCTGGCAAGCAGCACGTTGCATAGAATTCCGGTGATTCCGGCCAGCTTTCCCACGGCACCGTGGGCAGCGGCGGAATGCTCCGATGCATTGGGAACGAACAGACGCAATAGCAGATTTGTCATGGGTGACCTCCGATTTCTTGGCCCAGGGTAAAAAATACCCCGGAACCGGCAATGATGTTGACTGTCCCGTGGGAAACCACTGTCACGGATGTGACCCGACTCCGGGCAGATGCCCCGGTCTGTTCAGATATGACCCGCCATGGGTAAATTAGTTGGAATTTTATCAGATAATGAGGATCCTGTCAAGAAGAATCTTTTCAAGTCGGAAAAATCCTCTTCCATTTTTTCTCAATTCATCGTTCCCTCTGCCCGGGAGAAGAGCACCGCTACCCGGCTGCGGAGGGCGTTGGCTTCGGGGGTATCCTGGGTGCCCGCTTCCTCGATCCACCGGGCGGAGGCCTGCTGGGCCTGCTTCAAAAGTTCCAGATCGAAGCTCAGATCCGCCATGCGGAAGGCGGGCAGACCGGACTGCCGGGAACCGAAGAAATCTCCGGGGCCCCGGAGTTTTAAATCCTCCTCGGCGATTTGGAAACCGTCGGTGGTTTTGCACAGAGCCTTTAGCCTCTGGATGGTTTCGGGATTCCGATTGTGGGTGGTGAGGATGCAGTAGCTTTTGGCGTTTCCCCGGCCCACCCGCCCCCGGAGCTGGTGGAGCTGGCTCAGGCCGAAGCGGTCGGCATCCTCGATCACCATCAAGGTGGCGTTGGGCACATCCACGCCCACCTCAATGACGGTGGTGGCCACCAGAACATCCGCCTCCCGCCGGGCAAAGGCGGCCATGGCGGCTTCCTTTTCCGCTCCCTTCATCTGACCGTGGAGCAGGGCGATCCGCAAATCGGGGAATACGGTCTTTTGCAGGGTTTCCGCCCAGACGGTGGCGGATTTCACGTCCAGTCCATCGTTTTCCTCCACTGCCGGGCAGACCACAAAGCACTGATGCCCCTGGGCCACCTGCTTGCGGATGAAGGCGTTGATCCTGGGCCGGTAGCTCTCGCTCACCAAAAAGGTGTCCACCGCCTCCCGTCCGGGGGGCAGCTCATCTAAAATGGATACGTCCAGATCCCCGTACATCAGCAGCGCCAGGGTCCGGGGAATGGGGGTGGCGGACATGACCAGCAAATGAGGCGCCTCTCCCTTGGAGGACAGCCGGCTCCGCTGACCCACGCCGAAGCGGTGCTGCTCGTCGGTGATGACGAGGCCCAGCTTGCGGAATACGGTGCTCTCGGAGATCAGGGCATGGGTGCCCACGGCAATCTGCACATCCCCATTTTCCAGGGCCTCCCGGACGGCTTTCTTTTCCTTTTGGGTCATGGAACCGGTGAGCAGGGCCACAGTCATCCCCATGGGGGCAAAAAGGGAGGAGAGGGAAGCGTAGTGCTGCTCCGCCAAAATCTCCGTGGGAGCCATCAGTGCGCTTTGACAGCCGTTGATGGCGGCGCAGTAGGCTGCTGCGGCGGCCACCATGGTCTTGCCGCTGCCCACATCTCCCTGAACCAGCCGGTTCATGGGAACGCCCTTTCCCATATCCTCCAGGATTTCCTGGATTGCCCGCTGCTGAGCGCCGGTGAGGGTAAAGGGAAGCCGCTGATAAAAGGGGGACAGATCCCGCTGGGCATAGGGCTGGGTTCGCTTTTCCGCCCGGGCGGCCCGCATCAGGGAAAGTCCCGCGGAAAAGACAAAGAATTCCTCAAAAATCATCCGTTTTCTTGCCGCCTCCGCCTGCTCCATGGAATCGGGCTCATGGATGACGCGGTAGGCCTCCTCCGCCCCCAGAATGCCATAGCGCCGTCGGATCTCCTCGGGGAGGATCTCCTCCGGCGGGTCGCAGATGGCCAGGGCCTGACGCACGGTTTTCAGCAGAACTGCGTTGGACAGCCCGGCGGTGAGAGGATAGATGGGTATGACCCGCCGGGTGGTGACGGCGGCGGAATCCACATCCTCAAAAACGGGATTGGTCATGCCGTAGCCGGAATAGTCCCCGGTGAGACAGCCGTAAAAAATATATTCTTTCCCGTATTCCAGGTGCTCCACCGCGTATTTGGAGTTGAAGAAGGTGAGATTCAGCCTTCCTGTGTGGTCGGCTACCTGCACCTTGGTCAGATCCAATCCCTTGCGGATGTGATTGGTTCGGGGCGTGTTCATCACCATGGCCCGGAAGCAGGCAGGCTTGTCCGCCTCCAGCTGGGCCACCTGCAGCAGCTGGGTCCTGTCTTCATAGCTCCGGGGGAAATGGCAGATCAGGTCTCCCAGGGTATGAATATTCAGCGCCTGGAATTGCTTGGCTCTGGTGGGGCCCACCCCCCGGAGCAGGGTAACGGGATCGGTCAGCTTTGCCATAACGTCGCCTCCGTGTGCAATGTGGGATAGAATGAAAAAACTCCCTCCAAGCCATGCTCGGAAGGAGATATTTTCAGAGAAGAATCAGGCCAGCTTGTTCAGCTTCAGGGTCATGCTGCTCTTCTTCCGGGCAGCGTTGTTCTTGTGCAGGAGACCCTTGTTGACAGCCTG
>JAXECZ010000018.1:0-2209 GCA_034104845.1 Faecousia sp.
CGGCATCACCCTGAAGCTGTATACCTTCGCCAAGTACATCCCCGTGGCGGAAATGCTCCAGAGCAACCTGAGAGACGCAGGCATCAACGTGGAGATCCAGGAGTGGGCCCAGACCGGCTTCACCAAGGCCATCCGCGAGGATAACGGCTACGACATGGCCATCAACTGCACCAGCCAGTACGGCGGCATCATCACCGTCATGATCGAGTACCTGAAGACCGGCGCTACCCGCTCCTTCATGAACTACGCCAATCCCGAATTCGATGAGAAGCTGGAAGACGTTCTGGCCAGCGGCACCTATGAGGAAATGCTGGCGAAATATGCCGACCTGCAGCAGTATGTGGCAGACGAGGTTCCCGGCGTTGCCCTGGCAACTGCCAACCTGTTCTGCATCGGCTCCAAGAACTTCGGCGGCGTGAACCTGAACGCTCAGGCCGTGGACGTTGACTTCTCCTACTGCTACGTGACTGAATAATCCACAGCAATGCCGGTGGGGAAGGAGGAATATCCAACTTCCCCACCCTTTTCTGTCTTTCCGCTCCATCCGGAAATTTGCAAAAGGAGAGAAACCATGCTCAAATATGTTTTGAAGCGAATTGTGATGATCATTCCCGTGGTCATTGCCGTTTCGCTGATTGTGTTCTTCATCATGGACTTTGTGCCCACCGATGCCGCCGTCACCGCCCTGGGCGACGGTGCCACCGATGAACAGCTGGAGGAATACCGGGAGGCCCACGGGCTGAATGACCCTCTGCTGGTGCGCTACGTTCGGTATATGGCCGGGGTGCTCCGCCGGGATCTGGGCACCAGCTACGCCAACAACATGCCCGTTTGGGACCTTTTCTTTAAGAAATTCCCCACCACATTGATGCTGGCTGCCTCCTCGGTGCTGGTCACCGTGGTCCTGTCCCTCCCCCTGGGCATCATTGCGGCGGTGAAAGAAAACACCCTTGCGGATACCGCCGCCTCCACCCTTTCCTTTGTGGGCCTGGCCATGCCCAACTTCTGGCTGGGTCTGCTGCTGATCATCCTCTTCTCCGTGAAGCTGGGCTGGCTCCCCTCCACCGGCGCGGCCAGCTGGAAGAGCTTCATCCTGCCGGCCTTCACCTGCGGCACCGGCAACATGGCTGCCCTGACCAGAACCACCCGCTCCGCCATGCTGGATGTTCTGAAGCAGGACTACCTCCGCACCGCCCGGTCCAAGGGTGTCAGTGAGCGCCGGATCATCATGAAGCATGCCTTGAAAAACGCCCAGATTCCCATCGTCACCATGATCGGCATCCAGGTTTCCACCCTCATCGGCGGCGCCGTGCTTACCGAGCGGGTGTTCGCCCTCCCCGGTGTGGGCAGCTTCCTGGTGGACTCCATTTTGAAAAGTGACTTTGAGGTTGTGACCGGTTTCATCATCATGCTGGCGATATTTGTTTCCGTGGTCCTGCTCATCGTGGACATTGTCTACGCCTTCCTGGATCCCAGAATCAAAGCCCAGTATTCCAAGAGCTGAGGGGGTGGAGACAATGGCAAAAAAACAAAGCTCCGCGGCAGCGGCCAGTGTCAAGCAGAACCGGGCCTTGGAGGTCTGGAAGCAGTTCCGGCGGAACAAGGGCGCCATGGTGGGCCTGGTGATTCTCATTCTTTTGATTCTCATTGCCATCTTCGCCGACGTGATCTGGGACTACGAGCAGGACATCATCGCCACCAACTCCAAGGCACGGCTGATCAGCCCCTGCGCCGAGCATCCCTTCGGCACGGATAATTTCGGCCGGGATATGCTGGCTCGCATCGGCTATGGCACCCGCTATTCCCTGGTCATCGGCTTCTCCTCGGTCATCATCGGCCTTCTGGTGGGTGTGCCCGTGGGTGCCGCTTCCGGCTACATCGGCGGAAAATTCGACACCATTTTGATGCGGTTTGTGGATACCTTTACCATCATCCCCAGCCTGCTGATGACCATCATCCTGGTTTCCATCATGGGCACCAGCATGATAAACCTGATCATCGCCCTTTCCATCAGCGCCATACCGGTGTTCACCCGGATTACCCGGGCTTCCGTGATGGTCACAAGAAACAACGACTACATTGAATCCGCCCGGGCCATCGGCGCTCCCACCACCACCATTCTTTTGAAGCATGTGCTGCCCAACTGCTTCTCTCCCATTCTGGTTCAGGCAACCCTGCGGGTGGGCACCGCCATCATCTCCGCCGCCGG
>JAXECZ010000019.1:0-11432 GCA_034104845.1 Faecousia sp.
GAGAAAAAGCGCCCACAGAATTTTCTGCTCACCGGCATGAGCGATTTCTCCCACTGGAAGCCAGAGTGGCGGGAACAGATATTTGCCAAGATGACTGAAAATCCGCAGCACCAATATCTGTTTTTGACCAAGCGACCGGAGAATATCGTGTTTTCCACTACTCTAGAGAATGCTTGGTTTGGTGTAACTGTTACCTCCAGTAAAGAGAAAAACCGTATCCGGACTTTGCGGGAGCATATCCATGGCGGACACTATCATGTGACCTTTGAACCTATGTTTGATGATGTTGGCATGGTGGACCTTACCGGAATTGAGTGGATCGTCATTGGGACTGAGACCGGACATAGGAAGGGCAAAGTCGTATCGAAACCGGAATGGGTGTGGAACCTGACACATCAGGCCCATGCGCTTGGCATCCCTGTATTTATGAAGGAAGATCTGCTTCCTATCATGGGAGAGGCACAGATGGTACAAGAATTTCCCCCGGCTTTTTATGGCTAGAAAATCTAAACCTGCGAGGCGGATTCAAAAAAGACATCCTTGACTATATACGTAAAAAATATCCTGACTTGGTTCCGCTGTACGACGCTATCTACAACAAGAGGGACAGAAGCTACTTCCGTGGTTTGGAGGATCAAGCGGAACGGCTGGCGAAAGAAAACAGCTGTCCCTTTGTGGACAACGAGCTGCCCTACGGCCGGGCAGAGTCTGGGCACCCGGTCATTGTGGATTACTTTTACCATGAGGAAGTGCGTGGCTCGGAAAACAGCGGACGGCGCAACCCAAAAAATAATTTGTGAAATAAAAGGGTTCTGACATGGAGCTGTGCTTCAATGTCAGAACCTTTCTTAGCACTGTTTACCCATTCAGAAGTTTTCTTACCACTACCCATAGAATGACTGGAAAACGCTTCTATCTGATTGAAACGATGGATGAGATGGTTATCGATGATCCAAGAGCTTACCAAGCTCCACATCCAATCTTCACCTGTTCTCCTGATGAGATTGAACTGATTCATAAAACACAAGATGCAATTTGATCGAGTCTTTCGTATGCCTCAGTCATTTTCTGGTACGCCCGGTGAGTGGACGTTCTATTGAATGAAAAGCCCAAAGCGGCCCGGTATAAGCTGATTATGTGGAGGAGGCCAGATGACCGAAAAAAACACAATGTTTTACTGAGCCCAGATGTCGGATATTGCTGACACCTGGGCTTAGTGTGCTTCTTCTGTGGATTCTGGTAATTGAAAAATGGTGCACGCTCTGCTATATTGTAATGTATAGAAGAGGAAGCGAAATGTGTCTGCAAAAGGATAAAAATCGGGATGAACTGTGCCACTACAGGCCGAAGTTGCTCTTTTGGGTGCTCAATTTCGATTACACACGGTTACATAGAAGGGTTCTATTGACTTAGCATTTTACCCCACTACTATTCCCCGTGTAATTGCTTTATGGCAGATTTGTTGAAGGAAGTGTATGATATGCAGATTTTTGCAACAAAAGGAGACATCACAAGCTGCGGCTTTGTAGGAGCGATCGTGAATGCTGCAAACAATTCGCTCCTCGGTGGTGGAGGAGTCGATAGTGCCATCCATGCTGCCGCAGGCCCACAACTGCTGAAGGAATGCCGTGCTCTCCATGGGTGTGAAACCGGGAAAGCCAAAATCACGGATTCCTACGACTTATGGGAGAACTGTAAATACATCATCCACACGGTTGGCCCCATTTGGAACGGAGGCCACTGCGATGAGGAAGAACTTCTGTATTCGTGCTATACAGAGAGTCTGCTCCTTGCAATGCAGCACAAGCTCTATTCGGTTGCATTTCCCTCTATTTCCACCGGTGCATATCACTTCCCGCTCAAGCAGGCAGCACAGATCGCCGTAAAGGCCGTTCACGATTTTGATAGGAAGTACCCTCACACAATTGAACGTGTATTCTGGGTACTACGGGATGAACGAACTCACCAGGCCTATTTTGATGCAATCTCCGAGATCATCAAACCATGTAATATTGATGATATCATCGGCTTTCATCTTCCAACAGAGCCCTACGGCTTCCTGAGCAACTGGTATCCTGCCGAGTTCAACAGTGTGGGGCAACACTTTACCTCATCAGAGCAGTACATGATGTATGAAAAAGTTCGGCAGGCCCGTGAATTTGATCTTGCCGAACGCATCTTGCAAACGGATGATCCATCTGAAGCACAAAAACTGGCTGGTCCAAGCAGCTTCACAACATTTGATTCCATCAGCGACTTCTGGGACAAGCACAGAAAGACGATTGTGAAACGAGGTGTTCGGGCCAAATTTGCCCAGAATCCTGAGCTACTCAGAAAGCTGCTGGATACCGGAAACGCTGTCCTTGTGGAATGTGCACGGAAGGATACAAATTGGGGCATCGGCATCAATTTCTGCGATCCGGCATGGCACGATGTGCATCGATGGAATGGAGATAATCTGCTTGGCGTTCTGCTTATGGAACTGAGAGAAGAATTCCGCCACGAGCTTGCACTATGGGGAACTGTCCAGGCATCTGATTACAAAGAATCAGCTCCGAACGCAGCATGGAACATGTTTGCCGGGCAGCTGAAAAGAAATCCAGTTTACTACACGGCAATTCAATGCTATGCAGACCAGCTCAAAAGTGAGGATGAAAAAAATAGTTTCTATTACGGTGGTTGCCTATACGATTGGGAAATCGCTATGCGTACGAATATGGGTGGCGGTTTGCCTATCTCGGGATTCTATGAAATGAAGCAAGAAGTCTATGAGATTTATCGGCGGCAATCCGTTAGATAATCAAAGAGCGGCTCCCTAATTATTTTTTCGGAGGATTCATAGGAGGGAAATCAATGTCAAAATTCAACTATAAAAAAGCAGAGGCTGATTTGTACGATGTTGGTGCCCGTCATCCGGATGAGATCTATGACTACAAGTCGGAGAAATCATTCCGCAGTTTTATGAAAGAAAATGGATTGAATCCGGACAAGTATAATAAGCCCGACGGAAAAAGCAGCCGCTCAAAGTCCGGTTCCGCTTCCGGCAGCAATTCGGAAGGCTGCTATCTGACATCTGCCTGTGTAATGATGATGGAGGAAAATGCAATGAGAAAAAGCTTTGGCGCAAAGGCAATCTGCTACCCCATGCCGGTGTTCATCATCGGCACCTACAACGCAGATGGCACTCCCAACGCCATGAACGCGGCCTGGGGCGGCATCAGCGAGGAGACGGAAATTACCATCTGTGTAGATTCTACTCACAAAACTGCCGAGAATCTCATAACCCGTAAGGCGTTCACGGTTTCCATGGCCACGGCCAACCATGTGGCAGCCTGTGACTATGTGGGCCTCGTGTCCGGGAACAAGGAGTCGGACAAGTTCGCAAAGGCGGGTTTCCACGCGACGAAGTCTGAGCTTGTGGACGCACCCCTCATCGACGAGCTGCCCATGGCACTTGAGTGCGAAGTGGTCTCCTACGACCCCGAAACCTGCCGCCTGGTGGGGAGAATCGTCAATGTGTCTGCTGACGAATCCGTGCTGGGGCAGAACGGCAAGGTGGATGTGGGCAAGCTTCGTCCTATCACCTTTGACACCATGAACAATCAGTATCTGGTTCTGGGTGAACAGGTCGGACAGGCGTTCCGCGAAGGTACAGCCCTGATTTGACAGAAAATTCTGTAATGACTGCCGGGGTGCAGCATCTACGCCCTGGGGTGCATCGCTGACAGATAAAATGCACCCCACAAACTGAAAATGCACCCCACCCGCAAAGTGGGGTGCAGCCGAAGTCTTCGGTATCATTATTAGGGTTCTTTGCCATAAAAACACCGGATTTCGATAAGAAATCCGGTGTTTTTCTAGCTTTTTGGCACAAAATGGAGCCCCCTAAAATTCTCGTGGGGTTAGCTGTGGGGTTAACTCCGAAAAAAGGTGTTTTGGAAAGTGGAGTTTTTCAAACCTTATTACAGATTCAGTTTTCCGGGAGATGCCGTTGAAGCTGTCTTTTGCAATGACACCATGCAAAAAAGAAAGTCGCAAAAGCATTCGGATAAACCTGCAATTGGCAGTTCATAAACGGGACAGGCTATTGTTAGTACAAGAAATATATGTTAATATGCAGAAAACAATCGTGCAGGGAGAATGTTCTATCTCAAGGGTAACATAATTCCTGCCACCGAATCAACGTGTGTAGATGGAAAAGAAACACTGAGCAGTGAGATCTCATGGGAAAGGCATCAACGAAAGAAAACAAAAACCGGTACTTTCAGGCAGGAGAGGATCTTGGACTGACCCGTGCAGAAGCGAATGAACTGCTGGGGGGTCATTTCTGAAGATTGTGTAGAAAAAATCGAAAATGAGAGGATTGCGCCACAGCCATATGATGTGCTTGCCATGGCTCGGGCTTATAAAAAGCCATCCCTATGCAATTACTACTGCTCACATGAATGCCCCATGCCTTACTGCTTCCCAGCCAGATAGGCGAGAATGTCTGCGGCGTTGGTATCCGGCTTGACTTTGGGCATGACCTTTTCGACGATGCCCTGTTCATTGATGATGTAGGTCGTGCGAACCACGCCCATGCTCACCTTGCCATATTGCTTCTTTTCCTGCCAGACACCATAGGCCTGAATCGCCTGGAGCTCCGGGTCGGACAGGAGGATAAAGGGAAGGTCATACTTCTGGGCGAATTTCAGGTGGGAGGCAACGGAATCCTTGCTGATACCGATGACAACCATGTTCTGCGCCTTGAACTGCGCGTAGCTTGCGGCAAAGGCGCAGGCCTGCCGGGTGCAGCCGGGAGTATTGTCCTTGGGATAGAAATACAGGACAACTTTCTTTCCCCGAAAATCTGACAATCTGACGGTATTGCCGTCTTTATCCGAGAGACTGAAATCCGGTGCTTTCATTTGGGCTTCCAACATACGATACGCTCCTTCACAAACAGATCGATATGCAAAATCATATCAGAATTCTTCCCGGAATGCAAGATAAACAAAACCCGTTGCCACCATTGGCGGCCTCAATCCGTGATCGAAAAGCAGCGGGATGCCCCTTGCGGTGGCGGATGCTTGTTTGACAATCCCGACCGAAGTGACAGACGAGAATATCCGAAAGATGCGGATTCAGCCCATGCAGACCTATGGGCTGACATTTCTTTACGCGGGCTGCGGCGCTTTGAGGAATCGCCGCATTCATCAAAAGCACCGGATTTCGGAAAGAAATCCGGTGCTTTCTAACTTCTGTGACTGCTTTATTGATTTTAGAGGTAAGCTGCTGACATTTGGTTTAATCCGCGAAAAGCGGCGTAGAGAGGTAGCGGTCGCCGGTGTCCGGCAGCAGAGCCACAATGGTCTTGCCCTTGTTCTCCGGACGTTTTGCCAGCTGAATGGCGGCGTAAACCGCAGCGCCGGAGGAAATGCCCACCAGCACGCCCTCGGACTTGCCGATCTTCTTGCCGGTGGCGAAAGCATCCTCGTTCTCTACGGCGATAATCTCGTCATATACACCGGTGTTCAGGACAGCGGGGACAAAGCCCGCGCCGATGCCCTGAATCTTATGTGCGCCGGGAGTGCCCTTGCTCAGCACGGGAGAACCGGCAGGCTCCACAGCGACCACCTTGACTGCGGGATTCTGGCTCTTGAGGTACTCGCCCACACCGGTGACGGTGCCGCCGGTGCCCACGCCAGCAACGAAGATATCCACCTTGCCATCGGTGTCCTCCCAGATTTCAGGGCCGGTGGTTGCCCGATGGACGGCGGGGTTGGCGGGGTTCACAAACTGGCCGGGGATGAAGCTGTTGGGGATTTCTTTCGCCAGCTCGTCAGCCTTGGCGATGGCGCCTTTCATGCCCTTGGCGCCTTCTGTCAGCACCAGCTCCGCGCCGTAAGCCTTCATCAGCTGGCGGCGCTCCACGCTCATGGTCTCAGGCATGACGATGATGATGCGGTAGCCTCTCGCGGCGGCCACGGAGGCGAGGCCGATGCCGGTATTGCCGGAGGTGGGCTCGATGATGACGCTGCCGGGCTTCAGCTTTCCGCTGGCCTCTGCGTCATCGATCATGGCCTTGGCGATCCGATCCTTCACAGAACCGGCGGGGTTAAAGTATTCCAGCTTGGCAAGGATGGTTGCTTCCAATCCCTGCTCTTTCTCAATATGGGTCAGCTCCAGCAGCGGGGTTTTTCCAATCAGCTGATCAGCGGATGTATAAATCTTAGACATTGTGTATTCCTCCTGATAATAATGATGACTACGGCTTATGAAACGGAGAACCCCTCCGGCCGACATCGGAAAAATGCGTTGTTGTCTCTCATGCAATATCCTACTTTCATACTAGGAATAAATGGATTATACATCAGGCAAATGGATTTGTCAATAGCTATCATCAAAAAAACCACTTGATTTCCCATATACCCTGCTGTATAATAGGATTTAGAAATAAGGAGGGAACAATATGCTGATTTCTACAAAAGGCCGCTATGCCCTGCGGGTGATGATTGATTTGGCAGAGCATCGGTCAGAAGAATTCATTTCTCTGCGGGAGATTGCCGTTCGGCAGGAGATTTCCGAAAAATACCTGGAAAGCATCATCCGAATGCTGGTCAAGGCAAAGGTGGTGGACAGCCTCCGGGGCAAGGGCGGCGGATACCGGCTGAAAAAGGCACCGGAGGAATATACCACAGACAGTATCCTGAGCCTGACAGAGGAATCCTTGGCTCCTGTCTCCTGCCTGGAAGAGGACGCGGATGCCTGCCCCCGGGCGGCCCGATGCAAAACTCTATCGCTGTGGCGGGGACTGGATCAGGCGATTCACACTTATTTAAAAAGTGTGACCATCGCCGACCTGATGGAGCAGGGGGCGGCTGGGGACGATTATGTGATATAACCAGCCTCAATGCGGGAGTGGGGTCCCGGTGATCTGGGGCCCCGGTCTCCTGCATGCTTATATAAAGACTATTTAACCAGTTCTTTAGTTCCTGACAATTGACGGCACATTACATATAATGGGAAAAACAAAATAGAAAAACGCAAGGAAGAAATGAGTACTCCGATATGCGTCCGGACAGAGAGTCTTTATTTACTGAGAGAAGACAGGTTCGCACCGGGGGAATATGGTTCCGGAGCAGCGTGGCCGAGTAAATCGCAAGGTCATGACGGGTCTGCCCGTTACAGCAGAGGGTATCGCAGGATACCCGCAATGAGGTTCCGGGGCTTCCCTGGAATGAACGGAAGTGGCACCACGGGTATTTCGCTCGTCTTCTATGAAACGTAGAAGACGGGCGTTTATTATTTACAGGAGATGGTTTCTATGGTGATAAAATTTGACCGGTATTTCCCGCCCGCGGGGGAGACACGGGGGATTCATCTGTATCTGCCTGACGATTATTACGAAAGTCAGGAAACGTATCCGGTGCTTTACATGTTTGATGGGCACAACCTCTTTTTTGACAGTGACGCCACCTTCGGCAAGTGTCTGGGTTTGAAGGATTTTCTGGATCACTGGGGCAAAAAGATGATCGTCGTCGGCCTTGCCTGTGCCCAGGACGATCTCCAACGGGTTCACGAATACTGTCCTTACCATATCCAGAGCCGGATTTACGGCGATTTATGGGGCCGGGGTGACGAAACCGTAAATTGGATCGTTCAAGACTTGAAGCCCTGGATCGACCGGAGCTACCGCACATGGCCTTTCCGGGAGGCAACAGCCATTGCCGGCTACAGTATGGGCGGCATGATGTCTCTGTTTACCGTGCTGCGGTATAACCGCTGGTTTTCCAAGGCGGCGGTGATCTCCCCGGCGCTGCTGCCTGCCATGAAGCATTTCAAGCAGGAGATTCAGGACAGCCCTCTTTCCCAGGATACCCGCATCTTTTTCAGCTTGGGAACCGCCGAGGATTCCCCGGAAGAAGTCTGGCATCTGGAGCATTCGGCATCTGGAATATCTGGTGCAGCGCAAGGGCGTTCAAACCTATCTTCTCCGCCAGGAGGGCGGCGTACATAACGAATCCAGTTGGGAGCATCAGCTGCCGGTGTGGATGAATTTCTTGTGGTATTAGGAGAGACAGACAATGAATGTGATTTTTATGTCCCCCCATTTTCCCCTGCATTTTTACCAGTTCTGTGACCGGCTGAAAAATTTGGGGGTCAACGTTCTGGGCATCGGCGACACCCCCTACGATGCCATCAGCCAGAGCTGCCGGGACTCCCTGACGGAGTATTACCGGGTGGACTCTCTGGAAAAATATGAGCAGGTCTACAAAGCGGTGGCGTTCTACATTTATCGGTTTCACTCAGAAAAAAGGTGTGCGCGTGAGAAAATCGTTGAGGTCATATCTGCTTCCACCACAGATTACCAGTAAAAAAATACCAAAACCTACTCTTGCGAAGACGAAAAGAATTTCGTATAATATTACGTCAGAGAAAGTGTAAGACTGTGGAATACCCGTGCCGGGAAGCGAACGGCTTGGGAAAACAGGGAAGCAAAGCCGGAAAGTCCGGTTTCGATTTGAAATTGGAGGTGAGTCCCCATATGCCCGGAAAGCGGACGACGTGGAAACACATCATTCCCGCAAGCATTCTGCTGGTTTGTATTCTGGCAAGCTTCGCGGTTTTCCTGAATGCCAACCGCCGCATGACGGTATCCAGAAACGCGAAGTATGTGGAGGATTCGGCGAATCAGACGGCCAAACGAATCGAAGATCTGCTTGTGAGTGCGGAGAACAGCATCAGCGCCATAGCCCATCTATATGGACAGACCATGGAGCCGGGTCGGATTGACATTGAAACGCTGCAAAAAATGGTGGACAACACGCCCTTTGATTATATCGGCATTGTGGACGCTGACGGCATTTATACGGATAACTGCGGAAAACAGGCCCAGGTTTCGGACCGGTTTTATTATCAGGATGGTATGGCTGGCCATTCCGGCGTGGATATGATCTTCAACGGCCGGCTTGCCCATGAAAATCTGATGATCTTTTATGCTCCGCTGCGGGTGGATGGAGAGATCGTAGGCATCCTGACAGGCCGCTACGGCGAGAAACAGATGAGGGAGATCATTGCCGCTACCTATTTTGAGGAGCCGGCGGCGACCTATTTGTGCCTGCCGGACGGCACGGTTTTTTCCAGCTCCAACGATCACGACTCTCCGGAAAACATCCTGACGGCACTGCGAAAGGAAGGCAGCGCGGATCAAAAGACGCTGGAGACTCTGGAGGATGCCCTGGAAAACGGCCGCACCCAAAGCCTGACCTATACCAGTGGGCAGGGCGCCAACGCGGCGTATGTCACGAAGCTGCCGGGGAAGGACTGGATGCTCCTGCAGGTTTTTCCCATCAAAGTTACCAATTCCATGCTGAGCGAATCCAGCGCCATTGCCATGTATCTGGAGCTTTGGTTGGTTTTGCTGTTTGTGGGCTACATTCTGATCCTGGTTACCGAAAACCGGCGGCAGAAAACAAAGCTGGTGATGGAAAAGCAGGAAATGCGGGAGATTGTTGAAAGCACCTCGCAGCTGTTCAGCAGGTTTGTGCTTGTTGACCTGAAGAATGATTCCTATGAATATCTGAAAAGTGATATCCGGGAATGGGGAAGAACCAATCCTGCCGGCTCCGGGAAAAAGCTTTCTCCCAAGGGTACATACACTCGTCTTCTGGATTATTTGAGCAGCTATATTCTGCGGGAGGACGAGCAGGTCTGCAGGCAGTTTCTGACCAGTGCCATTCAGCAGAATCTGACGGAGGATGTCCCTTTCCTCCAATATGAGTACCGGGTTTCGGAGGATGGCGTTCGCTGGAAGCAGGTTTCCATGCTGTGCCTGAAACGGGAAAACGGCGTCCCTGTTTCCCTCCTGATGGCGGTGCAGGACGTAACGGAGCTGAAAGAAGCGGAGCTGAAAAACCGCATGGCAATGGAGGAGGCCTACCGGGCGGCGAAGACTGCCAACGAGGCCAAAACCGTGTTCCTGTCCAATATGAGCCATGATATGCATACCCCCATGAACGCCATCATGGGTTTCTCGGCGTTGGTGGCCCGGGATGCGGAACAGCCGGACAAGGTGCGCCAGTACAACGGAAAGATTGCCGCCTCCGGTCAGCATTTGCTGAACCTGATCAACAATGTGCTGGATATGTCCAAAATCGAAAGCGGCCAGAACGCGCTGGACATTGCGGCATTTGATCTGAAAGAGCTGCTGGAGGAACTGAATGCGGCGATACAGCCCTGGATCCAGGAAAAGCGGCAGTCGTTGGAGGTGGAGGTCAGCGGCCTGAAAGCGGAATGCTTCCTGGGCGACCGGCTGCGGCTGCGTCAGATTTTGATCAATCTGCTTTCCAATGCGGTGACCTACACCCAGGAGGGCGGACAGATTGCGCTGACCGTCCTTGGCCTGCCTGAGATTTCCAAGGGCTATGCCCACCTGTGCTTCCAGGTGCAGGATGACGGCATCGGAATCAGCCCTGAATTCATGAAACACATCTTTGACCCCTTTACCCGGGAAAAGGACACCACCGCCAGCGGCATCCTGGGTGTCGGCCTGGGCATGGCCATCACCAAAAACCTGGTAGATCTGATGGGCGGCACCATTTCCGTGCAGAGCACCCAGGGCCGGGGAAGCACTTTCCGGGTGGAGCTGGAGCTGCGGTACCCGGACGCACAGCCGGTGGAAACCGGCTCCCGGGAGCAGACCCGTCTTCCCGCCTCCGGCGATAAGCCCCTGGAGGGGCTGCGGATGCTGGTGGCGGAAGACAATGACATCAACGCGGAGATTTTGGAGGAGCTTCTGTCCTGCGAGGGCGTGAGCTGCGAGCGGACGGGAAATGGTCAGGAGGCACTGGAACGCTTCCGGCAAATGCCGCCGGGCACCTTCGCCGCGGTGCTGATGGACATTCAGATGCCGGTGATGAACGGTTACGAGGCCACTCGGGCCATCCGGGGACTGGATCGTCCCGACGGAAAAACCATTCCCATCGTGGCCATGACGGCCAATGCCTTCGCGGAGGATGTTCAGAATTCCATGGAGGCCGGCATGAATGCCCACCTGGCAAAGCCCATTGACATGGCAATGCTGAAAGAAGTGTTGGTGCAGCTGATTTTCGGAAAGCCGCCTGTGCCATAATCGCCCCGGAGGTGCAAAGTCGCCTCCGGGTTTTTCCGGCGCATCCTCCCTGCAAGATGGCGCCCTCCACAACCGCATTTCGGGCTTGCTATTAGCACATGCTAACTACAAGCAAGGAAAAATGCCGAAAAAATGCATGGGAAATACTGGACATTTGTATGGACTGTATGCTATAATTCATGCTGTAATCGTTTGTTTGCAAACGAAGAACAAATGGATAAGAAGGTGATATTTGGTGGATTATACCAAGTATGTGTTAAAGAGCAAGGAAGAGCTGGAGAGCTTGCTTGCGGGGAAGGACAATTTCTTTGTCGTGGCC
>JAXECZ010000041.1:0-2022 GCA_034104845.1 Faecousia sp.
AGGATCCGGTCCGCGATGGCCCGGGCGAAATTCATCTCATGGGTGACAATCACCATGGTGCTGCCCGCTCTGGCCAATGACAGCACCACCTCCAATACCTCCCGCACCATTTCCGGATCCAGGGCGGCGGTGATCTCGTCCAGCAGCAGGATCTCCGGGTGCATACACAGGGCCCGGACGATGGCAATGCGCTGCTTCTGCCCGCCGGAGAGCTGCCGGGGGTAGTCATTTTTCCGCTCCGCCAGCCCTACCCGCTGCAGCAGCGTGATGGCCTCCGCTTCTACCTCGCTGCGGCTGCGCTTTTGCACCTTGATGGGCGCCAGGAGGATGTTTTCCAGAATGGTCTTATGGGGAAACAGCTCATAGCTCTGGAATACCATGCCGATTTTCTGCCGCATTTTGGCGATGGAGGCTTCCTCCCGCAGCACCGGCTCCCCATCCAGCAGGATTTTCCCTCCCTGAATGGGCTCCAGTCCGTTGAGGCAGCGAAGCAGGGTGCTCTTCCCGCAGCCGGAGGGACCGATGACCACCACCACTTCCCCCCGACGAACCTGCAAATTGAAATCCTTGAAAATCACATGTTCCCCAAAGGCTTTTTTCAGATGCTCCACCCGCAGCAATACCTCTTCCACAGCTACGACCACCTTTTCTCCAAATATCCCGCCAGGGAGCCAATCGGCCAGCAAATCAGAAAATACATCAAAAACACCACCGCGAACACCCCAAAGGCCGCATTGGGGGCGGTTTTCCGGTTGGCCTCAATGATCTGCTGGGCCACCTTTAAAACCTCTACAATGCCGATCATCATCACCAGACTGGTGGTTTTGATCATCCGGGTGATCAGGTTGATGGACAGTGGGATCAGCCGCCTCACCGCCTGGGGCAGGATGACCAGGGTATACACCTGCAGCGGCTTCATCCCCAAAGCCTGGGCGCTCTCCCGCTGGATGAGGGGAATGCTTTGAAGCGCCCCCCGAACCAGATCCGCCATCTCCGCCGTACCCCAGAAGCTGAACACGAAAATGGCCGCCGCCTCCGCGTTCAGGTTCCAGCCGAACACCCGTGTGGTGCCGAAATACACCACAAAGAGCAACACCATCTGGGGCATGATCCGCACGGTTTCCAGATACAGCCGGAACGCTCCCCGGAGCAGCCGGCTTCGGCTGCCCAGCAGCATACCCAGCAATACCCCCAGCACCATGCTGATGGCCACGGAAATCAGGCTGATTCGTACCGCCACCCACAGCCCCGTCAGCAGCCGGAGGAAATTCTTTCCCTTGAACAGCACCTCAAGTCCCAAATTCGCCATGGCGCAGCCTCCTTTCCAAAAAGCTTCCCAGGATGGATACCGGCAGCAGCATGATCAGGTAGAAGCCCACAAGCAGCGTCAGGCATTCCATGGTTTTGGCGTACATGCCGATGAGATCCTTGGCGGTGAACATCAAATCCATCAGGCTGATGGTGGAGAACACACTGGTTTCCTTTAGAAGAAAGATTAGATTCGCCATGAGTCCTGGGACGCTGGAGGCCACCGCCTGAGGGAGAACCACATAGGCAAAAGCCTGCAAAGGAGTCATGCCCAAGCTCTGCGCGGTTTCCAGCTGGATGGGCGCGACGCTTTCCAGGCCGCTGCGAAAGGTCTCGGCCATATAGGCGCCCCCCAGCAGTCCCAGTCCCAGGCTGCCGCAAACCCGTGCAGGAATACGGATGCCGATTTTCGGCAGAGCGAAATACAGAAAAAACAGCTGCACCAGCAAGGGGGTGTTGCGAAAGAGCTGGATATAGGCGGCCACCACCCGGCGCAGCACCGGGATCCGCAGATGCACCGCCGCCGCGCAGACAATGCCCAGGGCCAGCGCCAGGGCAACTCCCTGCCAGCCGATGCTGAGGGTGAGCCCCAGGGCCTGCCAGAAACGGGGCAGGTAGGATTGCATCACATTGAAATCCATATTGGCCTCCCATACACACGGATTCCTGCCCGGCTGCCCAGGCAGGAATCCAGGATAACGCGTGATTCGGCTG
>JAXECZ010000052.1:0-19195 GCA_034104845.1 Faecousia sp.
GGGCCGGAGCCGATCACCAGAACCTTTTTAATATCTGTTCTTTTGGGCATGGCCTTTTGCCTCCTTCATATACTCCACAAAATGCTGGAAAAGATACTGGCTGTCCTGGGGGCCGGGGGCGCTTTCCGGGTGATACTGGACACTGAATACCTGATCGGCCTGGCACTCCGCCCCCTCCACGGTGTTGTCCAGCAGATTCATATGGGTGATTTCCAGGGGGCTGCCCGAAAGACTCTCCGGAATCACCGCGTAGCTGTGGTTCTGGGAGGTCATTTCGATTTTCCCGGTTTTCAGATTCTTCACCGGATGGTTGCCTCCCCGGTGGCCGAATTTCAGCTTGTAGGTTTTGCCGCCGTAGGCTAGGGAGATGATCTGATGTCCCAGGCAGATGCCGAAAATGGGCACCTTACCAATGAGCTGCTTCACCGTGGCGGTGACCTCCGGCACATCCTCCGGGTCTCCGGGGCCGTTGGAGAGGAACACCCCGTCGGGCTTCATGAAGAGAATCTCCTGGGCGGAGGTGTCATAGGGGACGATGGTTACGTTGCAGCCCCACCGGTTCAGGCTGCGGATGATGTTCAGCTTGATGCCGCAGTCGATGGCGACTACATGGTACTTTGCATCGGCGGTGCGGGAATACCAGCGCTTCCGGCAGCTCACCCGATGCACCGCGTCGTGGGGCACCGGGGTCTCGGCGATCCGCTGCAGCGCCTGCTCCACGCTGACCTCCGGGGTGGTGATCAGCACCCGCCGGCTGCCCAAATTCCGGATGCTCCGAGCAAGCTTGCGGGTATCCACCCCGGAAATACCGGGGATATTGTCTTCCTCCAAAAGCTCCGACAGCGCCTTGACGCAGCGGAAATTGGAAGGATTGTCATTATAGTCATAAACCACCAGGCCGCCAATGCTGGGGATCTTGCATTCGTAGTCCTCTTCGCAGATGCCGTAGTTGCCAATCAGCGGATAGGTCATCACCACCATCTGATCCGTGTAGGAAAGGTCGGATACGATCTCCTGATAGCCCGCCATGGAGGTGTTGAACACGATTTCGCATACCCGGTCCTCCCGGCTGCCAAAGCCGTAGCCATAGTATTCGCTGCCATCCTCCAGGACGATTTTGCGGTCGAATTGTCTCATTGTAACGCCTCGCTTCCACATTCTAAAAGAAAGCAAGGGCACTCATCTGCAAAGGGAAATACTCCCCCTGTGCACACGAGCGCCCTTGCTCGGTTGCTCATTATAACATAGCCGGCATCGTTTGTCAATTTGCAATGTGGCAAAGGTCTGATCGGCAAGCAGATCCTTATTTTCTTTCCTTAATACGCTTTTTCCATGACATCACACAGGAAAGGGAAAATCCATTGACAGTTTGCGAAAACCCATATATACTTGCCTTGCTGAAAGAAAGAAGGCCTGATTCATGAAGCATAAAACCATACGCGGCATTCTCTTTGCCTTGATTTCCGGCATCTGCTGGGGCTTTTCCGGCACTGTGGGGCAGTACCTGTTCGTCCACACCCAGATGGATTCCGGCTGGCTGACCACGGTTCGGCTGCTGTCGGCCGGGCTCATCCTGCTGGCCATGGCGGCGGCAAAGGCCCCCAAAGCCCTGGTACAGGTGTGGCAGAACAAAAAGGATGCCATTCAGTTGATCTTTTTCGGCATTGCCGGATTGATGGCGGTGCAGTTTTGCTACATGCAGGCTATTTTCCATTCCGACTCCGGAACGGCCACGGCGGTGCAGTACAGCGGAGAGGCTATGCTGCTGGTGTATACCTGCCTGGTAGGCCGCAGACTGCCGAAAATCAGTGAAGCCCTGGGACTGTTCCTGGCGCTGTTCGGCATTTTCCTGCTGGCCACCCACGGCAGCCTGTCCAACATGGTGCTGTCTCCCGCAGGACTGGGCTGGGGCTTGGCGGCGGCCGCTGCTCTGGTGGTGTACACCGTGGCTCCCGGGCGGCTGATTCAAAAATACGGCAGCAGCCCCGTCATTGCCTATGGTATGCTCATCGGCGGTGCCTTCCTGGCGCTGGTGCTGCGGGTCTGGCGGCTGCCAGGAGTATACAGCCGGGATGCCCTGCTGGGACTGGGAGCCATTGTGCTGATTGGAACCGTTCTGGGCTTCACGCTATATTTGCAGAGCACCGTGCTCATCGGCGGACTGAAGGCAGGGCTCATTGCCGCGGTGGAGACGGTTTCCGCGCCCCTATTTTCCAGGCTCTGGCTGAAAACCCCTTTTGTCATGCTGGACTATCTGGGCTTTGCCTGCATTCTTGCCATGGTATTCCTGATTTCTCTGCCGGAATTGCTGCGGCAGCGGCAGGAACGGGTCACATTCACCGGAAAATCGGCGGATTTTTCTCAATCTTAATGAAATCTTTTGAATTTTGTCTTTCTCGCCAATTGACGGGACGGAAGAAATCCAATATAATGATTCTGATTATTCCATGTGATTGTCCGCTTTTCCCGGCGGAATGATTCAGGAGGAATTCCCATGAAAAAAATAGTAACGCTTTTCTTATCCCTGGCCCTGGTGCTGTCACTGTGCCTGGCGGGTTTTGCCGAAGACCTTGAAACAAATTCCACCGACACGGTATCGCCCTTGACGGATGGCGATACCACAGCCACTACCGCACCCCCTGCAACCACAGCACCTCCGGAAACCACCGCGCCTCCTGCAACTACGGCGCCTCCGGAAACCACCGCGCCTCCGGAAACCACCGCGCCTACGGAAACCACCGTGCCTCCGGAAACCACCGAACCTCCGGAAACCACCGCGCCTCCGGCCACTACGGCGCCTCCGGAAACCACCACACCTCCGGCAACTGCCGCACCCGTCCCCCCCACCACCGAATCCCACGCCATTACCAAGCATCCCACTTCCGAAACCGTTCGGGAGGGCGGCTATGCCGAGTTTGTGGCCAGGGCGGATAACTGCATCAACATCATCTGGCATCTGCAAAGCCCCGGCGGCGGCAACGATATCCTTGCCCAGAACGCGCCCATTTCTTTCCCGGGACTGGTGGTCAACGGTCTGGGAAGCGAACGGCTTGCCCTGAACAACATCCCCAAGGAGCTGAATGAGTGGCGGGTCCGGGCGGAGTTTGTGTATCTCACCGGTAACTCCTGGAGTGACGCCGCCGTTATCTACGTCAAGAGCCAGGGGCTCACTGCTCCCACCATCCAGTCCCAGCCCCAGAGCGCGAATCTGAGCCAGGGGCAGACCACCTCTCTCCAGGTAAGCGCCAAGAGCCCCAGCCAGAGCACCACCTTGACCTATCAGTGGTACAGCAATACGGTAAACTCCAATTCCAACGGCAGGGCCATTCTGGGAGCCACCTCCGCTGCTTACACCCCGGATTATGTGCCGGGCACAGTTTACTATTACTGCGCCGTCCGGTCTTCCGATGGTACCAATATCAGTGCGGCCACCAAGACCTCCTGTGCGGCGGTAACCTATCCTGCCGCTGCCACGGAAACCACGGCGGCTCCTACCCAGCAGCCCCTGGCGACCATCCCTGCCTCCGCCGCCACCCTGGCCTCCTGGGGCGTGGATACGGAGAGCCAGGAGCAGGCTCAGACCGGCATCACCGTGCCCATTGCCACCGCACCCACCCGCACCTACGCAAAATCCAATTCTCTGCTGGCGGTGATCGTGGTAGTCATCATTGTTATTGCGATTTTAGGCGTGATTGCCGCACTGGTGATTCTCAAGTATTATTCCGACCGGGACGATACTCCGGAGCCTGCGCCCCGGTCCAGACGCCAAGCTCCTGCGGCAAAGCCAAGATCGGCCCGGCAGCAGCCCAAGCAGCCACCCAAAAAAACCTTCAGCCGGGAGGACGACCCGGAGTGGGACGACCTCAGCGACCTGGATCTGAGCTATTACCTGGACGATGAGGACGACCTGTAAGCATACCCTTTCCATTTTCCGGCAGCCGTGTCTCACTCGGCTGCCGGTTTTTTGGCTTTTGAATCGATTTGTGACTCAAAAATGAACATTCATCGGATGGTTTGTGAATTTTAGCACTCTCGTATTGACAGTGCTAAAAACAGTGCTATAATGCATATTGTTCCTTGAAAGGAACGGCAGCAAGTGTTCGCCAACGGCTGGCATTCCGCCGGACGCCTACGAAGAATTATGAATGGAGGAATGACTTATGTTGCCTAGCATTTTTGGAGAAAACCTGTTTGATGAATTTTTTGCCAATCCCTTTGGACTGGTTAATGCGGGCCAGACGGAGGAAGCTCTCTATGGCAAGCATGCCCGGAATCTGATGAAGACCGACGTGCGGGAGAAAGAGAACTCCTATGAGCTGGACATGGATCTGCCCGGCTTTAAAAAGGAGGAGATCTCCGTGGATTTGAAGAACGGTTACCTGACCATCGGCGCTTCCAAGGGTCTGGACAAGGATCAGAAGGATGCGGACGGCAAGTATATCCGCCGGGAGCGTTACTCCGGTGTGTGCAGCCGCAGCTTCTATGTGGGCACTGCGGTTCGCCCCGAGGATATCAGTGCCAAGTATGAGGACGGTATCCTGAAGCTGTCCGTGCCCAAGGCGGTGAAGCGGGAGCTCCCGGAAACCACTTCCGTTGCCATCCTGTAACCATCATGTAAAAGCAGCGCAGAAAGCAAAAACGCTTTCTGCGCTGCCTTTTTTTGTAAATTGACAAATAGGTATCCATTGCTATGCTGAGGCACAGCGTTATTTTCGTCCTGATTCATCATATATGACCCGCTTGTCAATTGGCTTGGGAGGATGGGGACGGAAAGAATCGGGAACGGGCGATATTTTTCCCAATTTCTCCTTGCGCTGGCTTTCAGGGCGGAGTATAATGATTCTCAAACCTCAGAAAGGGAAGATAGCGCATGAAAGTTCTGTTAAAAGACCTGACCAAAATATTCCCCAGCCGAAAAAAGGGCGGCGCGGACACGGTGGCCGTAGACCGCTTCTATTTTGAAATCCCCGACGGCAAGCTGGTGGGATTGTTGGGCCCCTCGGGCTGCGGCAAAAGCACCACCCTGTATATGATCTCCGGCCTGCAAAAGCCCACCTCCGGGCAGGTGTTCTTCGGTGACGACGATGTGACGGAGCTGCCGGCGGAGAAACGGGGCGTGGGCCTTGTGTTCCAAAACTACGCCCTTTACCCCCACCTGACGGTGCTGCAGAACATCCTCTTCCCTCTGGAAAATTTGAAAGGAAAGGACAAGCTGAGCAAGGAGCAAATGCTGCAAAGAGCTGCCGAGGCTGCCCGCCTGGTGCAGATCGATCCGCTTCTGGAGCGCAAGCCCAGCGAGCTCTCCGGCGGCCAGCAGCAGCGGGTGGCCATTGCCCGGGCGCTGGTGAAGATGCCCCGGGTGCTGCTGCTGGACGAACCCCTTTCCAATCTGGACGCCCGGCTCCGGCTGCAAACCCGGGAGGAGATCCGGCGCATCCAGAAAAAGACCGGCATCACCACCATATTTGTCACCCACGACCAGGAGGAGGCTATGAGCATCTCTGACTGCATCGTGGTGATGAAAGCCGGTGTGATCCACCAGACCGGCAAGCCCCAGGAGGTTTACGACGACCCCATCAACCTGTTCGTGGCCAAATTCCTGGGCAATCCCCCCATCAACATCTTCTCCGGACGGGTCCAGGGCGGCAAGCTGCTCTTGGGTGACGATGCGGTATTAAGCCTGTCCGGCGTGGCGGACGGAGCGGTCATTGTGGGCGTCCGGCCCGAGGGCTTCATCCCCGACGAGGCGGGCGGCCTGTGCTGCTCCATGGTGAATGTGGAGGTAATGGGCCGGGACATCACTGTGGTATCCACCCACCCCGCCTTCCAGGGGGCGGCCATCCGCTCCATCATCGCCTCTGACGCCGGGGTGCGCCGGGAGCAGGAGACCGTTCGCTTCCGTTTAAAGCCGGAAAAGGTGCTGCTGTTCCACCCGGAAACCGAAGAGCGGATTCGCTTCCAGGCAGAATAGGGGGCGGCCATGGAATACAAAAGCAAAAAGGGCTGGCTGTATCTGCTGCCCGCCTGCCTGTTTTTGGGGATTTTCATGGTGTATCCCCTGATTGATGTATTCATCTACTCCGTGGAGGAGGAATTCAATTTCGCCTCCCAGACCTATTCCGGCGTGGGAAGCTTTAATTTCTCCTATGTGCTCCACGACCCCTACTTCCTCCAGGCCCTGAAAAACACCTTTATTCTGGTGATCATCACCGTGCCGGTGTCCACCGGACTGGCGCTGCTGATCTCCCTGGCCCTCAGCTCCATCCGGAAGCTGAAGAACCTGTTTCAGACGGTTTTCTTCCTGCCCTATGTGACCAACACCTTGGCAGTGGGCCTGGTGTTCATGATTCTATTCAAAAAGACCCCCTATTCCGATGGCCTGGTGAATCTGCTGCTTGGCGCCTTCGGCATGACCCCGGTGGACTTCATCGACGGGCCCTACTGGGCGAAGATGTTTGTGCTTTGCTTCTACACGGTTTGGATTGTCATGCCCTTTAAAATCCTGATTCTCACCAGCGCTCTGGCCTCGGTGAACGAGACCTACTACAACGCCGCCCGGGTGGACGGCACACCAAGGCTGCGGATTTTCACCCGGATCACCCTGCCCATGATCTCCCCCTCCATTTTCTATCTGATCATCACCGGCTTTATCGGCGCTTTCAAGGCCTACAGCGACGCGGTGGCTCTGTTTGGCGTGAACCTGAACAACGCCCAGATGAACACCATCGTGGGCTATGTCTACGATATGCTCTACGGCAGCTCCGGCGGCTATCCCTCCTATGCCTCTGCCGCCGCCATCATCCTGTTTTCCATTGTGCTGACCATCACCTGCATCAATCTGCTGGTCAGCAAAAAGCATGTGCATTATATATGAGGTAGCCCATGGATAAGAACAGACAATCCCTGCGTAGGCTGGGCAGCGGCGCTTGGAAGACCGGCGTGTATGTCCTGCTGGTTTTCTGGGCACTGATGGTGCTCTTCCCCTTTTACTGGATGCTGCTAACCTCCGTGAAAAGCTATGGCAGCTACAATGCCGAGTATGTGCCCAAGCTCTTCACCCTGAGCCCCACCCTGCAAAACTATGTGGATGCCTTCCAGGCGGTGCCTCTGGGGCAGTATTTTCTGAATACCGTGATCTTCACCCTGCTGACCACCGGCATCATGCTGGTGGTGACAGTGCTGGCGGCCTTTGCCTTTGCCCGGCTGAACTTCCGGGGCAAGGATCTGGCCTTCACCGTGTTTCTTTCCCTGATGATGATCCCCAACGAGCTGGTGGTGATCACCAACTACGTTACCATCACCAATGCCCAGCTGCGGAACACCTTCCTGGGGCTGATCCTGCCCTCGGTGACTTCGGTGTTCTACATTTACCTGTTAAAAGAGAATTTCTCCCAAATTCCCGATGAATTGTACTACGCCGCCAAGGTGGACGGCACCTCGGATCTGAAATACCTCTGGAAGGTGATGATTCCCATCTGCCAGCCCACCATCGTCACCGTGACCATTCTCAAGGTAATTGAATGCTGGAACAGCTATATCTGGCCCCGGCTGGTTACCACCGACCCCAGCCGCTTCCTGGTGTCGGTGGGCATTCAGGAGATCCGGGAAAACGGCTTTGGCCGGGAGAATATCCCCGCCATGATGGCGGCGGTGGTGGTCATCTCCCTGCCGCTGATCCTGCTGTTTCTCATCTTCCACAAAAAAATCATGGCCGGTGTGGCCAGGGGAGGCACCAAGGGATGAAAAAGCTTCTGTTTGCCCTGCTGACTCTGTTGATGCTCACCCTCTCCGGCTGCCACGGTGCCCGGGAGCGGCTGTCCTTCGAGATTCCGTCGGAATTGGATACCGGGCGGCAGTTTGAAATCACCTTCTGGGCCAAGAACGACACCAACGTGACCCAGGCGGACATCTACAGAAAGGCCATTGCCGATTTTCAGAAACTCTATCCCAACATCACCGTGAATATGCGGCTGTATACCGACTACAGCCGGATCTACAACGATGTGATCACCAATATCTCCACAGGCACCACGCCCAATGTATGCATCACCTATCCCGATCATATCGCCACCTACCTCACCGGTGAAAATATTGTGGTTCCCCTGGACGAGCTGATGGTGGACAGCCGCTTTGGCCTGGGCGGCAGCCAGGTTCGGTTCGATTCCCCCGGAAAGGAGGAAATCATCCCGGAGTTCCTGGCGGAATGCAGCTTTGGAGGGCACCAGTATGCCCTGCCCTATATGCGCTCCACTGAGGCGTGTTATGTAAACAAGACTTATGTGGAGAAGCTGGGCTATACGCTGCCGGAGGTGCTGACCTGGGATTTTGTCTGGCAGGTCAGCGAGGCGGCCATGGCAAAGAATCCGGACGGCACGTTCCAGGTCAATGGGCAGAAGGTGCTGATTCCCTTTATCTACAAGTCCACGGACAATATGATGATTCAGATGCTGCACCAGTTGGACGCGGGCTACTCGGATTCCGCGGGGAATATCCAGATTTTCAGCGACACCACAAAGTCTCTGCTGGAGGAAATCGCCGGCCATGTGAAAACCGGTGCCTTTTCCACCTTTAAAATTTCCAGCTACCCCGCCAATTTCCTCAACGCCGGGCAGTGCATCTTCGCCATCGACTCCACCGCCGGCGCTACCTGGATGGGCAGCCACGCCCCCCTGCTGGACATCAGCGCCGATGCCCTGGTGGAATTTGAAACCGCCGTACTGCCCATTCCCCAGTTTGACCCGGAGAACATCAGTATGATCTCCCAGGGCCCCTCCATGTGTCTTTTTAACAAAGAGGACCCTCAGGAGGTGCTGGCCTCGTGGCTCTTCATGCAATATCTTCTGAGCAATGAGGTGCAGATCCGCTACTCCTGCACCGAGGGCTATGTGCCCGTCACCTCCAAGGCCCAGCAGAGCCCGGAGTATCAGGATTACCTGTCCCGGGAGGGGGAGGACGGCACGGAGCACTATGCGGTGAAGCTCCAGGCGGCCAAGCTGCTGCTTCAGAATCCGGACAAGACCTTCGTCACCCCGGTGTTCAATGGCTCCGCCTCCCTCCGGTCCGCCGCCGGGGAGCTGATTGAGACGGTGGTGAAATCCGTCCGCCGGAAGCAGACCGTGGACGATGCCTTTTTCCGGAAGCTCTATTCCGATACCGCCGCCCTCTACCATCTGGATCAGATCACCCCCCAGGAGCAGTCCCAATCCCGGGAGCTGGGGCCCCTGCCCGCCGCTTCCGTGGCGCTGCTGGCAGCCCTGGCCCTCTGCTGGCTGGGTATCCTCATCTACCTGCTGATTGACTCCGGCAAGAAACGGAGGAAACGGAAATAAGCTTCCAATTGGAAGCCTCAAAAACAACGCCACCGTCTGTGTGGTGGCCATAAACAATCAACCCTCCGCCGGAAGCGGAGGGTTTTGTGTATGATAGGGAAAAGGGATCAATGCAGGCGATGGACATTTCTCAAAACGACCTTTTTTACTTCGTCTATGACAATGGGCTTGGCAAGATGGCCGTTCATCCCCGCGTCCAGGGAGGCCTGCACATCCTCGGCAAAGGCGTTGGCGGTCATGGCGATGATGGGAATCTGTTCGGCGTCCGGCCGGTTTTCCAGGCTGCGGATCGCCGCCGTGGCCTGGTAGCCGTTGAGCTCCGGCATCATCACATCCATAAAGATCAGGTCGAAGCTCTCCGGCGGGTTCTTGGCAAAGCACTCCACCGCTTCCTTGCCGTTGGCGACTCTGGTCACCTGGATGCCCAGCTCCTCCAGCTGGATCATGGCGATTTCCGCATTCAGGTCGTTGTCCTCCGCCAGCAGCACCCGCACACCCCGGAGGCTGACCTCCCCCACGGGAAGCTCCTGACTCTGAACCTGTGCGCCGTCGGTGAGCTCCAGGGGGATATCCACAGTAAAGGTGGAGCCCACTCCCTTTTTGCTCTCTACCAGGATGGTGCCGCCCATCAGATCCACATAGCGTTTGGTGATGGCCATGCCCAGGCCGGTGCCCTTGTACTGGGTTCGGGCGCTGTTGGCCTCCTGGGAGAATTCGTCGAAGATGTGGCCCACAAATTCCTCGGACATGCCCACACCGGTATCACAGATGCGGTAGCGGACTGTCATGTGCTTTTCATCCACGCCGGGCAGGCAGCTGGCTTCAAAGGTGATTTGGCCGCCGTCCTCGGTGAATTTCACGGCGTTGCCCAGAATATTCACCAAAACCTCCCGGATGCGGACAGCATCGGCCAGCACATAGGGCGTCTCGGCTTTGTCCACCTTGACCTGGAAGTCGATGCTCCGGTTGGCCAGGAAGCCGTGCATGATGTTCAGCACCGTGTCGGCCACGGTATTGATGTCCACCGGAACGGGCAGGTATTTGATCTTTCCGCTCTCGATCCGGCTGATGTCCAGCACATCGTTGATAAGCGACAGCAGATGCTCGGAGCTGCTGTCGATTTTTTTCAGGCACTCCTTGACCTCCGGCTTGGGATTTAGCTTCATGGCAATGTTGGTAAAGCCGATGATGGCATTCATTGGGGTGCGGATGTCGTGGGACATATTGTTCAGGAAGGTGGTCTTGGCCTGGTTGGCATTCTCTGCGGCATGAACCAGGTCTTCCAGCCTCTGATTGATCTGTTTATCCTTGCTCCGGTCCGACAGGTCCAGAATGTATTTTTTCTCGCCCTGAATGTCCGTGCAGAAAGCCACTACCCGGAACCACAGCTCCTCGCCGGTCTTCTGGTGGATATACTCCCGGTTCCACTCCCGCTGCTCACCCGGCTGAATGGAGGACAGCTGATCCAGAATATGCACCGTATCATCCGGCCGAATGAGCTGCTCGATTGTATAGATATCCCGGGAAACCGTTTCCGCCGGGATGCCCACCAGCTTTTCGATGTTGGGGCTCACATATTCCACCCGCAGATCCCTGGCATCCGCCATCAGGAATACATCGTCCACGTTGATGGACAGCTTGGAGAACAGCTCGTCCCGGGCCAGCAGCTGATTGTCTTTCTGCTTCAGCTTTTGCCGGTTCTGCTGAACAACCAGCAGCAGAACCGTAAGGCACAGGAACGACGCGATGCCGCCCACCACCATCATGGTGGTGGATTGGAGCTGGTTCATGCTGGAATTCACCACATCCGTGGGCACCACGCCAAACACGATCCAGTTCTGGAAATTGGCGGGCTCATAAACCAGGTAGTAGCCTCTGCCGTTCAGTTCAAAGGCGATGCTGCCGGAGGCTCCGTCCTGGAAATGCTCCTGCAAGGAAACAATATCCTCCTTGCTCAGGCTTTCGGATTTCTCCAGCAGGGCGAAGATATTGTGAATGCTTTCCATCTCCTGGCTGCCACTGTCCATGACAATCCGTCCGTCCGGCAGTGCAGCAAAGGTGCTGGCCTGACCGTCAAAGGCGGAGATTTTCAGCGCCTCCGTCATGTCGGAGTTGTTGAAGGTAATGGCAATGGCCTCATAGGCAAAGCCCTGATAGGAACCCGGCTGGACGGGAACGGCGAACACCATGATTTCCGGCTGATCCGGCACCACGGAGTTAGCCGCAATGGGCTCCCGCTTCAAGATGAGATCGGCAAGCTGCCCCCGCAGATCCAGATAGCCGCGCTGCCCCGACAGGGTAATGTAGTTGCCGTCCCGGGAGATGAAATAGAAGCTGGTGAAATTTGCTTCCTCCTGGGCATGGTTCACATAGTCGGCAATTTCTGCGTCGCTCTCCGTCTTTTCCAGATAGGGTGCCCACATCCGCATTCTGCTCCAGTTGCCGGAAACCAGGTTATACAGGGCGTGGTTGGCCTGCCGGAAAATTTCGCTCAGGTGGGCAGTGCTCTCATCAAAAACCGTATGGGATACAAAATCAAAATAGCAGAAGAGGGACCATACCATTCCACCGACCAAAGCAGAAATCAGCAGCAAAGCAATCAGCCGTTTTTTCATGTTGCCCGCCTTTCTTTTGTTATTTTTTTTGCCACCCCATTTATTTCTGGAGAATGGTCACATATTCCGTAGGCGCCAGGAACTGCTTGGTTTTTGTCAAAGCCTCCTGCATGCATTCCTGGCTGGAGAAATCGCTGATCAGATAAGGCTCCCGCTTGGCCCTCAAATCCTCGGGCATGGGGCAGTTGCAGAAGGTCTCATGCTCCATGAAGGTATCCGCCCCCACCAGCAGAACGGTGTAGGTGGCGTTATCATCCAGGGGCTTGCCGTTGACGGTCAGGCTTTCCAGGCGGAACTTGCCCCGCTCATACTCGGTGACGGTGTATTCCAGTCCGCTGGTGACGGGCATCAGATTCCGGTGGTGGACAGGATTGGAGCCATCCTCCTTCACATTCACCAGCCAGTCCATAATCTGCCGCACGTCCTTGCCAGTGTACTCCCCCTGGTAGACGGCATTCCGGGCAGTGAGAATCCACTTGGCCTGCTGCAGGGTATAGTCCCCGGCATAAATGGAGGTGGAGGCCACAGGAGAATACCCGATGGCGATCTGGTCATCGTAGGCAGAGCGGATGGTGTTCATCAGGGAAGAGGCCGCCTGGCTTCCGTGCTGGGTGAAGTCGTTGGAATAGGCGGTTTTCTGGGTGAAGAGCACCTCTGCCGCATCCGGGTCCTTGTAGTCCACCAGCCGGGCGTTGAAGGCATCATAAGCCTGCTGGGCGCTGTATTCTCCCGTCATCATTTTGTGGCCCACATCCTGGGAGATGGCAAACATCTCGGTGGAGGCCAGGCGCATATACAGGTGGTTGCTTTCAATGCAGTCCTGCACATACTCCAGAGCGGGGGAGGAGGTGAGGTTCACTTCCTTGTTGTAGGACAGCACAGCGGTCCCAGCGGCCACATGCTTCTGGCCTTCCTCGCTGAAGATGGCCAGAAGCACCTCCATCACGGCGGCACGCTTGGCTTCGTCCTTTTCCACTTCCCTGGAGACGGCCAGCTGGCACATGGGATAGGTCAGCAGCCAGTTATCCCGGGCAGTCTCGCCGAAATAGGGCAGCATGACACAGGTGATGCCATCCTCTTTTGTGATGTTGTCCGCCAGGGCAGCGGTGTTGCGGAACATGGCGGTCTTACCCTCGCGGAAAGGCACCGTGACCTTGGTGAACTTCAGCTCCTCGTCGCCGGGCAGGAAACGGACATCCTGCAGGAATTGCTGGTACTTTTCAAATACCTTGGGCCACACCACACCGTCCAGGCCCACCTGGTTGCCCTCGGTCTCGCTTTCGTAGGCCATGCGCCACTGGGTGCCCTCCAGGCTCATGAGCTCAGGGATGGCGCAGCCCTGCATGGTTTCCAGGCAGGAATAGTCATAGATCCAGTCGGTCTGGAAGCCCTTGATCCCCACCTCTTCAAAGGCGTCAATGGCGGCTACAAACTCGGCATAATTGGTGGGCAGGGGGATGTTATATTCATCGAACAGGTCCTTGTTTGCCACGATGGAGTCCACCTCGGCGCACATGGGCAGCCACCGGATCGCGCCGCCGGTCTCCCGGTTCACTTCCAGGTAGCTGGAGTAGAAGGTGCCCGCCACCTCGGTGGTGCTCAGGTCCATCAGGTAGTCGGCAAGAGGGGCCGCGTCGTTCAGGGAGAACCGCCGGCAGGTGATGATATCCGGCATGGTTTCGCCCCGGGCCATCAGGTCCTTGTAGTACTCCATGGTGTTGAAGCTCTGGATAAAGGTGAATTCAATGTTGGGGAATTTCTCTTCCAGCCAGGGGCTCAGCTCCTTGAGCATGGAGCGGTCCCACAGATACATGCTGATGGAGATCTTATCGTCGGAGGCCTTGCCGCCCTCCTTTTCCTTGCTGCATCCGGCGAACAGCACTGCCGCCATGACAAGCACCAGCAACAGGCTGATCAGTCGTTTTGTTTTCATACACTCTCTCCTCGTAAATGATATAAATGGAAAAAAACAGTAACATGATATCATAGCAGCCGGGGGAATGCAACAGCATTTCCCAACTTTCCCAATTTTTCCCCATATTCTTTCCACATTTTTCTAAAAAACGCCTATTCAAATGTCATTTCGGGAAAAATGCTATGTATCTCAGAAAAATAAAGAAATCCGGTAAATTTCCGTTTTCGGGAGGGCTGCTCCAGGGAATTGTTTTGGCGTCCTCAGGTTGCTTCGTTTACATAATTGCTCGAAAAGTTGACATAACTACGAAAAACAGAAGAAAAATTGACTTTTTTGAAGCAATATGTTATAATATTATCGCAAGAGGAAATTTTTAACTACTCAGAAAATTCGACCCACTATCCCCCGCTGGGTTGATATAATGAAAACCGAAGAAAAATGCCGGGATTTGCTGTCCCGGAGCGAAAACAGAAGGAGATGATATTTATGGATGATATTCGCAGCGAAGAATCCAAACAGCAGGCCCCCCAGGAGCCAGCAGCCAAAGCAGAGCCCACAAGAAGACGGCCCAGACAGAAAAAGGCCATTCCCATCCCCACTTTCCTCACCCATTTGGGCCAGGATGTGCGGTGGTACTATGATATTCGCCTCTGGTCGCCGCTGCTTTTGCTGATTCTCATCCTGGCACTGCTGCCGGGAAAGAAGCAGGATCCCGCCGTTCAGAATCCCACACCGGATATTTCCGCCGTGGAGACCCAGCCCACCGAAGAGCAGACCGAGCCCACCCAGGAGCCCGTGAATGAAGAGGCCGCCGCCCTGGCCAGGCTGGCGGACAGCGTGGGCGCAGGCCGGTCCGACAATGTGAAAATCATCATCATGTGGGTGGCAATCAACCGCTCGGAGGACCGGGCCAACGGCTACGGTCAGAGCCTGCTGGACGAAATCGCCCGGCCAAACCAGTGGCAGGGCTATGACGAAAACGCGCCCTACTCCGCCGGGACCTACGCGATGGCCCTGGATGTGCTGGATACCCAGGCCCGGGGTGGGCTGCGGCCGCTGGATCCGGATATGCTCTGGCTGGTGCTCAACGACGACGGCTCCGTCACCCTGCGGAACCGGTTCACCGCCACCGCCAACCAGAAATGGCGGGAGAAAACCGTGAAATAACAGCCTCCATACTGCACCACCCCCTGCCAACGGCAGGGGGTGTGTTGTTTCTTTTCCGCAGCAAAAAGCTTTTTTGTGCTTATTGATCGACTGCTGCTTTTTCCAAATTGGAATTTGTAGAGCAGCTTCGTAGGGAACGGATTTATCCGTTCCGAAAGGTCAAGCAGCCTCCGAAGCTCGTTGGATGGTAATGGGTTCCAATTTCTACCAACATTTTTCCATTCAACACTCCTCGGTGATAGCCATAACAAGGCGGAAGGACTAAATCCGTTCCCTACGAATCATCCGCCGCTTTTCCATTCCATGTACTGCCTCAAAAGGCGTTACCTTGCGGAATGCATAAATGCATTCCCTACGCAAAATTGGACATTTTGGTTCAAAATACAACCGCAAGAACGATACCGGGCGGGTAATGGGGTGACGATTACCGCCAATCCCCGTGGGAAATTGGCCGCGGGGCCTCCCCGTCCTACTGGAACGCGCTGCCGGAGACGGTTTCTCCCGTCCAGGTATTGATGCCGCCGAATTCCAGAACATTGGTGTAACCCAGCTTTGCCAGCTTTTCGGCGGCCTGCTTGCTCCGGTTGCCGCTGCGGCAGTAGACCAGAATCCGCTGATTCTTGTCCGGCAGCTCCGGGAGCTCTCCGGCGCCGATGGTCTCGTTGGGAATACAGATAGCCCCCGGGATATGGCCATCTTCATATTCCGCCTGGGTGCAGACATCCAGCAGCAGAAAGTCCTCCTGCTTGTTCATGATCTCCGCCGCCTCCTCCTGGCTGATCTGCCGGTAGGTAGCTTCGGTGGTTCGGGCCTCATTGGCCTCTCCCTGTCTGCCGCAGCCGGTAAGAAGCAGCAGTGCCGCAGCCCCCGCAAGCAGCTTAACACGATTTTTCAATGGGAATTCCTCCTTTGGAATGCTTCGGGGCTCAGCCGCCCCACTGATCCCGCTGCAATTGCTCATACACAGCGGTGAGATGAAAATGCCGGTCCAGAGCCGGGTACAGCAGCACATCGGCCATGAGCATGGGCAGCCAGAGGCTGGTGAGCACCAGGATCACGGCGGTAAGGGGGAACCAGATCAGCATCACCCCATAATAGATCAGCTGGAGCAAGGCCGCCAGCAGGCTTTTGATGGGATGGCAGAAAAACAGCACAAAGCAGTTCCGCAGCAGTACTCTGCCGGGCAGCTCCATGCACACCAGCATGGGCAGGTAAAACTGGGTCACAGCGGTGATCACCAGCAGCCCAACAAACAGCAGCCAGAACTCCCGGCTGGGATCGGCCAGCTGGGAGATAAAATACAAGAGATAAAGATACAGGCCCACCACCGGCCCAAACACGGCACCCGGCAGCAGTGTGGCTTTGGCATTCCGCTTCCATGCCTTTTTGTAGGTGTCCCAGAACCACCAGCCCACCTCGTCCCGCAGGCTACGCATCACCGTATCCGCCACCGCCGCCACCGCGGGAGCCGCCAGCATACCCGTGGGGATGCAGCCCAGCAGCAGTCCCGGTGCGCCAGTAGCCAGGGCAAAGGCCACGGTGAGAAAAAAGGGCAGCAGCGACGCAAGCGAAAGGGCTCCGGCCTTGAAGAATTTTCCGCCGTCCCGATCCAGCAGCTCAAACATCCGCAGGATGCCTTTTTTCCGTTCCTGGGGGGCGGTGTTTTCCGATATTTCCTTGGTTTTCATTTTACATACTCTCCTTGATCGTGATCGTCCAGGCGAACCTGGAACATGCCCCGGTACTGGGTGGGAGTGCAGCCCTTCAGCTTTTTAAAGGTGCGGTTAAAGGTGGATACGCTGGAAAAGCCGGACTGCAGCGCGATTTGGGAGATGGACAGCCCCGGCTTCATCAGCAGTGCCTCGGAGGTTTTTATCCGCCGATGGCAGAGATATTCGTAGAAATTGCAGCCGGACAGCTGCTTAAAGGTTCTGGAAAAGTGGAATTTGGAGAACCCGGCCACGGCGGCGGCATCCTCCAGGGTCAGATCCTCAGCGAAATGCCGGTCCAGATAATCGAACACCGCCTCAAACCGCTCTGCGTAGTTACGCTGACTGGAATGGGGCAGCTGCAGCATGGTCGGACTGCTCTCGGAGGAAAGGCGGTACTTTCCGTAATTCAGGAACATGGTCAGCAGCTGGGAATACACACTGATGTCCCGCAGGCTGTCGTCGTGGAGGTATTCCCAGCAGATGCGCCCGAACAGGTCCGCCTCCTCGGTGTAGATGGCGGGGCAGGTGCTCCGGTTGATGAGCACCGGCTTTGCCATGCAGGAGGCCAGGTAGGACGCCCCCTTGATGTCCAGGATCTGGTCAAACTCGAACAGAAAAATGAATCTGCCGCCCCGGGCGGGGGCCTTGAGGGAGTGGGGCTCGCCGCCGGGAATGAGAAAAATATCCCCCGGGGCCAGATCAAAGGTTTGGCCGCAGACGTTTACCAGGTAGTTTCCCTCGATGGGAACGATCATCTCATAGGCGCTGTGCCAGTGAGGGTCGTAGGGCAGCATGGTGTTGTTATACCACAGGCGCAGGCTGGAATTGGGCTGGAACTCCACGGACTCCAGATTGCCGGAAATGGAGCGGACATAGTTGATCTTACTCTGCCGGGCAAGGAACTGATCCAGTATTTCCTGGCCAATGGTGTAGGGGATGGCGTTTTTCAGAGGCTGTGTCATGGGGCTACCTCCCTGCTGTTCGCTGATGGTGAAAGGAATATGCAAATATTGCCATATATGAAAGGAACTGTTTTTGGAAGAACCGTCAAAAATCCGGAGAAATCTCGCAAAAATGTCGATATAATTACTACAGATACTATATCACATTCTCAATTCTCTTGCAATATGCAGCACATTTTTTTGTTAGAAAATGAATAATATGTGAAAAACAGCAATTTGTGAAAATAAAGATAGCAATATTTGGTAGGAATCATCCTCCGTGCACTGGTATAATAGCACAAGAAACTACCATATACAGGAGGTTGGCAATGGCAAAATTAACAAATACAAAGCCGGGCCCAGAATCCGAACTTGCACTCCGCAAGAAGCATGGCGATTTCGGCCCTTATATCAAGCGGTACTGGCAGCTCTATGCGCTGCTGGCGCTGCCACTATTGTATCTGCTGATATTCAAATACGCGCCCATGATCTACATTCAGATCGCGTTCAAGAAATACAAGCTGAACATGAGCGTATGGGAGATGCCTCTGGCCAAGAACAACGGCTTTGAGTATTTCATCAAGGCCTTCAGCAGCAAGGACTTCCGCCTTGCCCTGCGAAACACCATCAAGCTGAATCTGCTGGATTTACTCGTGGGCTTCCCCGCGCCCATCATCTTCGCGCTGATCCTCAACGAGCTGCCTTTCCCCAAGTTTAAGAAAACCGTTCAGACCATCGCGTACATGCCTCACTTCCTTTCCTGGGTCATCATCTCCAGCCTGGCCCTCCAGCTCTTCGCCCCCGGCGACGGCCTGGTGAACATGGTCATCGAGAAGGTAACCGGTGAATCCGTTCCTTTCCTGAATGAGCCAAACCACTGGGTCGGCACCTACATCGGCGTGGGCGTGTGGCAGAGCTTCGGCTGGAATTCCATCGTGTACCTGGCCGCCATCGCCGGCATCAACCAGGAGCTCTATGAGGCCGCCGATGTGGACGGCGCAGGCCGGTTCCGGAAGATGTGGAACATCACCCTGCCCTCCATTCGGCCCACCATCGTGGTGCTGCTGATCATGAACCTGGGCAACATCCTGGGCGGCGGCTTCGACCGGCCCTTCGCCATGTCCAACAACCTGGTGCTCCGGGCCTCGGAGGTTATCGCAACCTATGTGTACAAAACCGGTATCAAGGGCCTGCAGTTCTCCCTGACCACTGCCGTGGGCCTGTTCCAGTCCGTTGTCGGCGTGTTCTTCCTGCTGATGGCCAACTGGCTGTCCAGAAAACTGGGTGAAAGGGGTATCTGGTAATGCGAAACGTCAAATCCAAATCTTCCAAGATTGGCGACTGGGGCTTTGTGTTCCTATGCGTCCTGGTCAGCGCCGTGTGCCTGCTGCCCATGATTCACCTGCTGGCCAAGTCCCTCAGCGGCACCGACTATCTGGTGCGCCACGAGGTCTCCCTCTGGCCCAAGGGCTTTAACTTCGATGCCTACCTCACGGTTTTGAAGGATCCCAAATAT
>JAXECZ010000160.1:0-5089 GCA_034104845.1 Faecousia sp.
CGCCAATCTGATGATTGCGGTAATCACCGCCGTGATCATCGTGCTGGCCATGAATCTGGTAGGCTCGCTGCTGATTTCCGCGCTGATTATCTTCCCTGCCCTCTCTGCCATGCGAATCTTCCGTTCCTTTTTCTCGGTGACAGTCTGCGCCGCGGTGGTCAGCGTCAGCTGTGCTTTCTTGGGGATCGTCATCTCCATTCTGGCCGGCACCCCCGTGGGCTCCACCGTGGTAGCGGCGGATGTGGCAGCCTTTGCAATCTGCGCCCTCATCGGCAAAATCCGGGGAGAGTAATCCAATTTGCCGAATTACTTTTTGAAACCAATCGGTACAACAAAATGCCTCCGTATCCTTTTTCATCGGGATACGGAGGCTTTCTATGATCTTTTTTCTTACTTGGTGCCGAAGATCCGGTCGCCGGCGTCGCCCAGACCGGGGACGATGTAGGCACGCTCATTCAGCTTTTCATCCATGGCGGCCAGGTAGATTTCCACATCGGGGTGAGCAGCCTGGACAGCGGCCACGCCCTCGGGGCAGCCGATGATGTTCATCATGATGATGTTCTTGCAGCCATGCTCTTTCAGGAAATTGATGGCAGCAACGGCGCTGCCGCCGGTGGCCAGCATGGGGTCCACCACATAAACCTGGCGGCTGCCGATGTCCTCGGGCAGCTTGCAGTAGTATTCCACAGGCTTGTGGGTCTCGGGGTCACGGTACAGACCGATGTGGCCGATCTTTGCAGAGGGAATCAGAGCCACCATATTGTCCACCATGCCCAGGCCTGCCCGGAGCACCGGGACGATGGCCAGCTTTTTGCCCGCCAGCATATGACACTTGGCGGTGGTGATGGGGGTTTCCACTTCCACTTCCTGCACGGGCAGGTTACGGGTTGCCTCATAGCACATCAGCCCGGCAATTTCACCCACCAGCTCCCGGAATTCCTTCACGCTGGTGTCTTTGCTCCGCAGGATTGCCAGCTTGTGCTGAATCAGGGGATGATCCAAAACGTGTACTTGTGCCATACTCTTTATCTCCTTTTATTTGTTCTGCATGAGTTTCTCGTTTCGCTCCCGCTCCGCCTGGCTGAGCCGGAGATAATTGGGAACCAGCGCTTCACCGGGGAAAGAGCCGCCGGCTTTCAGCAGCCGCTCCGCTTCCAACGCCACCCCAGCAGCCCGCTGGTGCATCCTGGCTTCCTGGGGCAGGACCAGACCCGGAACCATTCCCGACAAGGTATTATAGCACAAAACGCTGCCGTCTCCAACCAAAAAAACGGGTTCCGACAAATTTTTTACATCCTCCCCTAATTCTTGAAGAGAGATGGCCCGGTCCTCCCGGATTCTTGTATATTTTCCACAATCCACATGGAACAGCGCGTTATACACCTGGCTCCGCCGGGCGTCCATCACCGGGCACACATAGCCCTGCCAAACGCCCAGGCCCACCGCCATGGCGGCAAGGGTACTCACGCCAACACAGGGCAGCTCCGCTCCCCAGGCAAAGCCCTTGGCCGCCGCCACGCCGATGCGGATGCCGGTAAAGGAGCCGGGCCCGTTGGCAACGCCCAGGGCAGTGAGGTCGGATACCGTTCTGCCGCACTGCTTTAATAAATCCTCCGCCATCACCATAATGGTCTGGCTGTGGGTCAGGCCGGTGTTCTGGTAGCTCTCCCCCAGCAGCCTTCCATCCTCCAGGAGGGCCACGGAGGCGGCTTTGGCAGAGGTCTCAAAGGCTAAGATCAGCAAAATCGTCCCCTCCTTCTATGGTGATGCGCCGGGTGGTATCGTCCAACTTGGCGATGGAAACGGTGATGGCCCCCTCCATGGCATCCATCACGTTCTCGCTCCACTCCACGGCGCATACCCCGCCCCGGTCCAGGTAATCCTCCCAGCCGATGTCCCACAGGTCGTCGGCAGAGGAAAGGCGATACATATCAAAATGGAACAGGGGGAGCCGCCCGCCCAAGTATTCGTTTACAATGGTATAGGTGGGGCTGGTAACCTGCTCCCGGCAGCCCAGGCCCCGGGCAAGCCCCCGGGTAAAGGCGGTCTTCCCTGCCCCCAAATCCCCCCGGTAGGCGATGACTGTGCCGGGAAGCAGTTTTTCAGCCAGTGCCGCCCCCAATTTCTCCGTTTCCTCCGGGGATTTCGTAATCAGTTCCAATGAATTCGCTCCTATTTGTTCCGATATTTCCAGTAAACAGCCAAATTGGAAGTTGTAGAGATGTTTCGTAGGGAACGGATTTATCCGTTCCGAGGTATCGATTACTATCTGTGGTTCGTTGAACGGGAAATGGTCCTTCAACATCTTTCCATTCAACATACCCTGATAAAAACGTTGCCGAGGCGGAATGCATAAATGCATTCCCTACGAAACATCCCTACAATCCCAATTTGTGTGTTGCACCGATCATCGAAAAACAGTTATTTGGCATGTTTCAATTTCTCCGCCTGGTCGGCAGCGGCGAGGGCGGAGATCAGCTCGTCCAGGTCGCCGTCCATCACGGAATCGATTTTGTACAGGGTCAGGCCAATTCGGTGGTCGGTGACCCGGCCCTGGGGAAAATTGTAGGTGCGGATGCGCTCGTTTCGCATACCCGTGCCCACCTGGCTGCGGCGCATACCGGTTACTTCGCTGTCCAGCCGCTCCTGCTCCATTTCATAGAGCTTGGAGGCCAGCATCCGCATACACTTTTCCCGGTTCTGCACCTGGCTCCGCTCCTCCTGACAGGCCACAACGATTCCCGTGGGCTTGTGAATCAGCCGGACGGCGGAGCTGGTTTTGTTCACATGCTGGCCGCCGGCGCCGGAGGCACGGTACACCTGCATTTCGATATCGCCGGGATTGATCTGAACGTCCACCTCTTCCATCTCCGGCAGCACCGCCACCGTGGCAGTGGAGGTGTGCACCCGGCCGCCGGATTCGGTTTCCGGCACCCGCTGCACCCGATGGACCCCGGACTCATACTTCATCCGGGAATAGGCGCCCCGTCCATTGATGACGAAATCCGCCTCCTTCACCCCGCCCAGCTCCGTATCATTGTAGTTCAGCAGCTCAATGCTCCACCCCTTTGCGGCGGCGTACATGGAGTACATCCGGAACAGGCTGTGGGCAAACAGGGCGCTTTCCTCCCCGCCCACGCCGCCGCGGATTTCCACGATGACGCTTTTCTCATCGTTGGGATCCTTGGGAAGCAGGAGAATCTGCAGCTTTTCATAGAGCGTCTCACAGTCCTGTCTGGCCTGGGCATAGGACTCCTGGCAGAGCTCCTTCATTCCCGGCTCGGCCATCAGCTCCTGGGCATCCTGCATTTCCTGCTGAGCCCGGCGGTACTGCCGGTAGGCTTCCACGATGGGCTCCAGATCGTTTTTCTCCCGCAAAAGGGCGGCAGCAGATTTGGGGTCAGCATAGAAATCCGGCTGCTCTGACTTGGCGCAGAGCTCCTCGTAGCGGCTGTCAACGGCTTCCAGTTTGTCTAGCATGGGTTACTCCTTGTTTGGAAATTTACTGCTCCAGGGCCATCACCTTGTCGATGCGGCGCTGGTGGCGCTCATTGTGGGAAAACTCGGTGTCCAGCCAGGTATCCACGATTTCCAGAGCCAGCCCCTCCCCCACCACAGCGGCGCCGATGGCCATCATGTTGGTGTCGTTGTGCTCCCGGGTCAGCCGGGCGGACATCAGGTCACTGAGCAGGGCGCAGCGGATGCCCTTTACCTTGTTGGCGGCGATGGACACGCCAATGCCGGTGGTGCACATCACAATGCCCCGGTGGCAGTCACCCCGGGCCACCGCCTTGGCAGCGGCTCCGGCGAAATCGGGATAGTCGCAGCTGTCCAGGGTGTAGGTGCCAAAATCCTCCACCTCAAAGCCCCGATCCTTCAAATGGGAAACCACCTTGTTCTTCAGCGCCAGAGCGCCATGATCGCAGCCGATCGCAATTTTCATATTCATCCTCCTTCATATCACATAGCCCCCGTCCACATTCAGAATGTGTCCGGTGACAAATTGGGCGTTCGCCAAATATTCCATGGCCCTTGCCACATCCATAGGGGTACCGTTGCGGCCCAGGGGTGCTTCTTCTGCCATTTCCGCCAGGATCTCCGGCTCCACATTGGCGCACATATCCGTGAGGATAACCCCCGGAGCCACAGCGTTTACCCGGATGCCGCTGGGCCCCAGCTCCTTGGCCAGGGCCTTGGTCAGGGCGATCACCGCCCCCTTGGTGGCGGAATAGGCCGCCTCGCAGGAAGCTCCCGTCCTGCCCCACATGCTTGCCACATTGATGATGCAGCCCCGCTGCTTTCGCAGGAAAAAAGGCATGGCAGCGTTGACGCAGTGAAAGATGCCTTTCACATTCACATCAAAAATCCGATCCCACTGACCTTCCGCCATCCGGCTCATAAGACCATAATAGCAGATTCCCGCGTTATTTACAAGGATATCCACATCCCCCATTTGAGAAAATGCAGCCTTTACCCCCTGGGCATCCGCCACATCGCAGCAAATGGCCGTGGCACCGGTTTGTTCCGCCACCATTCTGGCCGACGCATGCTCCTTTTCATAAAGGAAAAACACCCGATCCCCCCGGGCGGCGAACAGCTCCACCGCCGCCGCACCAATGCCTCGGGAACCGCCGGTGATTACGGTTGTCATGCACATTCCTCCTCGCAGGAAAACGGACTGCCCCGGAAGGCAGTCCGTCGTGGGTTCTTATCTTCTTCTGCTCTTCGTGCGGTGCTCAGAATACTGTTTAATGGAGGAAATCTTGCTGTCGGATTCCGACATAAAGGCTTTCAGCTTCTCCTCGAACAGTTGGTCTGCGGTTTTGGGAGCGGCATTGGGCAGGGGCGCGGGTCTTTGCGGGCGATTCTGGCTCTGGCCGGGATTGGGGCGGGGGCCTTCGTGACGGGCACCGCCGTTGCTGCGGAAATCCGGTCTGCCATTCTCCCTCTGGGGCTTGGGCTCCAGACGCTTGATGGACAGATTGATTTTTCCATTTTCGTTGCCAATGACCACAACCTTAACGTCCTGCCCCTCCGTCAGGTATTGCCGGATATCACTGACGTAGGCATTGGCGACTTCGGAAATATG
>JAXECZ010000040.1:0-19378 GCA_034104845.1 Faecousia sp.
GGGCCACGGCACGGCCCATGTGGCAAAGGTCACCTACAAGCAGATGCAGACCCAGATGCAAGAGCTGGGCTATGACAATGTGTTCGTGGGCACCGTGGAGGGCGAGCCCGAGGGTACCGGCTGCGAAGAGATCATTGAAGCCGTGAAGGCTGCGGGATACAAAAATGTGATTCTCCGTCCCCTGATGGTGGTGGCCGGTGACCACGCCAACAACGACATGGCCGGTGAGGATGCGGACTCCTGGAAGAGCATGTTTGAGGCTGCCGGATTCGATTCCGTCACCGCGCAGATTGCGGGCCTGGGCAGCATCCAGGCGGTGCAGGAATTGTATGTGGCCCATACCCAGGCTGTGATGAAATAAACAAAAAACCTGAAAGGATGAAATTTCCATGAAACATCGTAAGAATTGGCTCTGTGCCCTGCTGGCTGTTCTGCTGCTGGCTGCCTGGGCGGTGCCTGCCGCCGCAGTGCAGACGGAAGAGCGGGCCCCCCGCATCCTGCCGGATGGGGTGTATACCGTGGACTTCCAAACCGACAGCAGCATGTTCCGGGCCAACGAGGCCTGTGACCGGAAAGGAATTCTCACCGTTGCCGACGGCGTGCAGACCATGCATGTCAGTCTGCAATCGAAAAAGATCGTGAATCTCTATCCCGGCACGGCGGAGGAGGCCCAGGAACCGGGGGCGGTGCTGCTGGAGCCCACGGTGGACACGGTGACCTATTCCGATGGTTTCAGCGAAGAGGTGTTCGGCTTTGATGTGCCGGTGGCGTCCGTGGGGGAGGAATTTGCCCTGGCCCTCATTGGCGCCAAGGGAGTTTGGTATGACCATACCGTCAGTGCAGCCCATCCGGTGCCCCAGGCGGGGGAATATACCTGCCAGGTCACCCTTACTGGCGGCTCCGGCCGGGCGGGCATTACCTCCCCTGCGGTGCTGGTTTCTGACGGGAAAACCCTCACGGCCATCATTGAATGGAGCAGCCCCTACTATGAGTATATGCTCCTGGAGGATACCCGGTATGAGCCCATCCAGACCCAGGGCAATTCCACCTTTGAGATTCCCGTCATCCTGGACGAGGAGCTGCCGGTCAGCGCCTCCACCGTGGCCATGAGCCAGCCGCATCTGGTGGAGTATACCCTGTACTTTGACAGCACCACCCTCCGCGCCGAATGAAAAAAGCGATCCTTTGGCTGCTGCTCCCGGCGCTGCTGATCGGGTTCATTCCGGCGGCTCAGGCCCAGAGCGACTGGATGTGGGAGAGAAGCATGGAGCTGCAATATGCCACCGGATTTCAGGTGGACTACTACTCCGGCGGCTACAAGCTGATCACCCTGCTGGATGGCAGCCGGTTTCTCACCGTGCCGGAGGGAAGCTCCCTGCCGGAGGGGGCACCCCGGGATGCGGTGCCCCTCTATCAGCCCATTGAAAATATCTATCTGGCGGCCACCTCCGCCATGTGCCTGTTTGACGCCCTGGATCGGCTGGACGCCATTGCCCTGTCCGGCTCCCGGGCGGAGAGCTGGTATGTGGAGCGGGCCCGGCAGGCCATGGAGGCGGGGGAGATCCTCTATGGGGGCAAGTACAGCCAGCCGGATTACGAGCTGCTGCTGTCCTGCCATACCCCCTTGGCGGTGGAGTCCATGATGATCGGCCATGCCTCCGATGTGCGGCAGAAGCTGCAGGAGTTGGGCATTGCGGTGCTCATGGATCAGTCCAGCATGGAGGAGCATCCCCTGGGCCGCACAGAGTGGATCAAGCTCTACGCCGCCCTGCTTAACGAGGAGGCACTGGCCCAGCAGCTGTTTCAGGAGCAGGCGGCGCTTTTGGAGCAGGTGCTGGAAGAGGAGCGGTCGGAAACCACCGTGGCCTTTTTCCACATCAGCTCCTCCGGCTATGTGGTGGCCCGAAAAAGCGGGGATTATGTCACCAAAATGCTGGAGCTGGCGGGGGGAAACTATGTGTTCGATGATCTGGGGGACCCCGAGCTCAGAACCTCCACGGTGAATCTGGAAATGGAGCGCTTCTATGCCGCCGCCAAGGATGCGGACTGCATCATTTATAACAGCACCATCGGCGGCGAGATTCGCACCCTGGAGGAGCTGCTGGAAAAGAGTCCCCTGCTGGCCCAGTTCCGGGCGGTGCAGACGGGAAACGTCTGGTGTACCCAAAAAAATATGTATCAGGAAACCACCCAGCTGGGGCAGATGATTCAAAGCTTTCGGAAGATCTTCTCCGGAGAGGCGGCGGAGCTTACCCAACTGCCTTTCCTGTACAGGCTTTCCTAACAGGAGAAACAGACAATGAGGGAAAAACAGAAAGAAGCACAGGCTCTGGGCCTGGCGGCCACCGGACGCTTCGCGGCGGTGATGGTGCTTTTGGCCGCCCTGCTGCTTCTGGTGCTGCTGCTGAATGTGAACATCGGCTCCGTCGCCATCTCTGCGGGGGAGGTATTCTCCATGCTGCTGGATGGGATCCGTCATGGGGTGGATGACACCATCGAGAGCCAGATCCTCTTCCGCATCCGTTTGCCCCGCTTACTGCTGGCGGCGATTCTGGGGGGCGCTCTGTCGGTGTCCGGCTATCTGCTTCAGGTATTCTTCCAAAATCCCATTGCGGGGCCCTTTGTGCTGGGCATTTCCTCCGGGGCGAAGATGGTGGTGGGCATCACACTGATTTTCCTGGGGCCGTTCCTGGGCAGCTTGAGCCCCGCCGGCCTGATTCTGGCAGCCTTTGCCGGGTCGCTGCTCATCACAATGGTGGTGCTGCTGTTCTCCCAAAAGGTTCGCAGCATGTCCATGCTTCTGGTCATTGGCATTATGATGGGCTATATCTGCTCCGCCGTGACGGATTTCTGCATCACCTTTGCCGACGATCACGATGTGGTCAACCTGACTAACTGGGCCATGGGTACCTTCTCCGGTGCGGGCTGGGAGGATGTGCTGTTGGCATCGGTTTTGTGCCTGCCGGGGTTGCTGGGAGCCATGGCACTGTGCAAGCCCATCTCCGTCTACGCTTTGGGAGAGAGCTATGCCAGAAGCATGGGCCTGCGGGTCAAGCCCTTTCGGGCCGCCCTGATCCTCTTGTCCAGCCTGCTGTCCGCCTGTGTGACGGCGCTTGCCGGGCCCATTTCCTTTGTGGGCATCGCGGTGCCCCACATCGCCCGGAGCCTTTTGAAATCCAACCGTCCCGCCTGGGTGATTTCCGCCTGCTTTTTAAGCGGCGGGGTATTCTGCTGCTTTTGCGACCTGATCGCCCGGACGGTGTTTGCCCCAACGGAGCTTGCCATCGGCACGGTAACCTCCGTTTTCGGCGCACCGGTGGTGATCTATATGATGGTGCGGCGGAAGACCCAGGAGGTGTGACATGGAGCCCTATTTCAAAACCGAAAATCTGGCGGTGGGCTACGATGGAAAAGCCCTGATTCAGCATATCAACATCCTGTTGGAAAAGGGAAAGATTCTCACCCTCGTAGGCCCCAACGGCGGGGGAAAGTCCACCATATTAAAATCCATCACCCGGCATCTGCAAACCATTTCCGGACGGGTGTTTGTGGGCGGGCAGGATCTGCGGCAGTGGCAGCCCAGGCAGCTGGCCAGGCAGGTGGCGGTGGTGCTGACGGAACGGGTCCGACCGGAGCTTACCACCTGCGCTCAGGTGGTGGCCATGGGGCGCTATCCCTACACAGGGGCGTTTGGCCGCCTGACCGATGCGGATCAGAAAGCGGTGTATCAGGCGCTGGAGCGGGTACATGCCCTGAACCTGGCCCAGCGGGATTTTAGCTCCCTGTCCGATGGACAGCGGCAGCGGATCCTCCTGGCCCGGGCCCTGTGCCAGGAGCCGGAGATCATTGTTCTGGATGAGCCCACGGCCTACCTGGACATCCGCTACAAAATCGAGCTGTTGGAAATTCTCCGGGAGATGGCTCAGGAGCGGGGCATCACCGTGCTCCTGTCCCTCCATGAAATCGATCTGGCGGCCAAGGTCTCCGACTATCTGCTGTGCGTCCGGGGGGAGACGGTGGCGGCTCTGGGAAAGCCGGAGCAGGTGCTGCAAAGCGGCGCCGTGGAATCGCTGTATGCCATGGAGCGGGGCAGCTACAATGGTCTTCTGGGGAGCGTGGAGCTGCCAAAACCCTTGGGCAGCCCCCAGGTGTTTGTAGTAGCCGGGGGCGGTTGGGGCATCCCGGTTTACCGCCGCCTGCAAAAGCAGGGCATTCCCTTTGCCACCGGCATCCTCTTTGAAAACGATGTGGATTTCCAGGTTGCCCAGGCTTTGAGCAGCCGGGTGATCTCCACCCCGGCCTTTGAGGAAATCTCCCAGGAATGCTACCATCAGGCAGCCCAATTGCTGAAAGAATGCACTTCGGTGATTGACGCCGGAACCCCGGTGGGCCGCCTGAACGAAAAGAATGGAAACCTACTCTCCCTGGCCCACCGGCTTGGAAAGCCCGTCACAACGATGAAAGAATCCTACCAATAACGCAAGAAGCCCACGGCTCTGCCGTGGGCTTCTTGCGTTATTGGTACTTTACGGCGATTTTTACGGTGGTGGCGCTGGCGTTGGAGGCGCTTCCCTTGGCAAACACATCCAGATAGAGAGAATAGCTTCTTCCGCGGGTGAGATAAGCCGGGTCGCTCAGGCTCAGGGAGAAGGTCATGGCATTCTCTTCATCCGTGGGTTCCAGGGTGAAGCCGCTGCTGCCCATAGCTTTCATCAGGGCGGAATTCGTCCGGCTGCTGATGCAGATGCCCTCTATGGCGGCACCGCTGGGGCTTTGCAGCCGAATGGTGCCGGAGGCAGGCACAGTCTGGAACAGGAGCAGACTGCTGGGCACGACGCATCTTAGGGAGCTCTGGCGCACCTGGAAGCTCACGGCCACGGGGTATTCCCTCCCTCGGATGGTTACAACAACGCTGAGCCGGTAGGTGGTTCGCAGGGCACATTGGGCGTTATCGGCGATGGAGAGAATCACCTTTTTGCCGGTTTCGTCCACCGAAGCCCGGAACAGACCGGCATCCTCCCCCTCCAGCCGCACCGCATCCAGCCTGCCGGTGAGATTGTAGAGGTTGGCGGTGTAGGTCATGGTGCTGGTGGGGATCAGGGTGTCCAGGGTGCCCTTTCTGCTCAGACTCACCCGGGGAGTGCCGTGATAAATCTGGAGGGTGAGGCGGATGGGCTTTTCGGTCAGGGTCAGCAGCTGGCCGTTGTCCAGACGGCGCACCACGGGAGTCAGGCTGAGGGTCCGCCGCTGGATGGGCACCTGGCTGCTGTCCAATTGCGCGGTGAGCTGCCCCGTTTCGCTGCTGTAGGAAAGGTGGATGCCCTGACTGTCCAGGTCTTCGGGCAGGAGCAGGTCATGGAGCACCAGCTCCGGATTCCCGGTGAGGGTCACGGCGGTTTCGGCCCAGGCGGCATCTCCCAGCAGCCGGTTCAGCCGCAGGGTGGAGGTGCTCAGCCGAATGCTGGGCAGGGAGGCTTTCACCTGTACCCGGAACGTCCTGAACGGCAGGGTAGTTCCCACGTCATCATCCAGGGTGACCACATACCGGAAAGAGTAGGTTCCGGTTTCGGGCGGATTGGCGGGATCGGCGATGGAGGCCCGCAGGCACTGCTGCCCGGCATCGTAGATCACCTGCAGCTTTTCCGCTTCCGCAGCGGAGGTGCTGATGCTTACGGACCGGATGCTCAGATTGCACTGGCTCAGCTGGATGGCGGCGCTGTCTACCCGGTCAGGGAACAGCCGATCCACCACCAGCGCACTCTTTCCCAGAGAGGATGTGGGCGTGGAGCGGGTCACCGTGATTCGGTGGTTCAGGGTGATGGGCTGCATCCAGTTCTCCGGCTGAACCCGGATGGATACGTTCCCGCCGGTGTAGGGCGGGTTCAGGGTCAGGGTAGCTTTTCCGGTGCTGTCGGGGCCGCTTGCGGTGACAAAGGCCGCGGGGTTGATCTGATAATCGGTGACATATTCTTGAGCCGTGCTGTCGTAAACCTGAATGTCTCTGGAAAAATCGGAGCCGATGACGGTGTTGAACACGCTGGACGCCGGCTGGAGACTCAGCTTGGGCTTCACCGTGACGGTGGAGATGGTGATGTTTTTCCGCACCGGTTCCCGGTAGCCCTCCAGCCGGACGATCAGGGCTGCCCAAATATCCACCCTGGCGCCGGGGTTTTCCAGCTTGTCCTGGCTGTAGTGCAGGGTGAACGTACCGTCGGCCTCATCAAAGCTTCCCCGGAACGTGTCTGTGGTGGCGGTGTCCAGCTCCACTCGTTCCACGTCAGCACCTGCGGCGGTGACAGTGAAGTTGGCGGTGCTGTTGGTGTAGAACAGATTGAATTTGCCATCCTGGGTGACACGGACGGTGGGCAAGCTGTTTCTTACGGTAACGGAAACGGGGTATTCATAGATTATCCCGTCCTGGCAGCCGGCCCGAAGCAGCAGCTTGTAGCTGCCGTTGGGGATGGTTTGGGTGGCCTGGAGGGTGAGCTGCCGATCCTCCTGGGAGTAAACTGCCTCAAACCGGGCGGAGGCGGACTGCTGATAGTTCCTGCTCCACACATTGTATTCGTGAAGAGTAATCCAGGAACTGTCCACGGTATTCCCATAGCTTTCGAGGAACAGGGTGGACGCGCCCTGAAGGCGGTAGCTGTTCAGGGTGAAGGCGGTGGCTGCCAGATGGGGAGCATAATCCCGGATAGTAATGGTGAGCTGGCTTTCCACCCTGGAGGAATCCGTGACGGCGGCGGTGAGCTTGCAGCTGCCGGTGGCCCCTGCCTTCACGGTGACGGTGACGGAGCCGTTGGCATTGGCAGAGACGGAGGCTATCCGGGAATCGCTGACGCTCCATTTCAGTAGCTCGTTGCCGGTGGGCACCGTGCTTCCAAGGGTGTTCACCAGCTTGGGCTGAATGACAAAGCTCAGGGATTGGCCGGTGATCCGGTGACGCTCCACAAACACGTTTAACCCGGAAGAGCCTTGGGAAGCCTCCAAATCAAAGCGGATGCCGTTGGTTTCCTGAGGAATGAGCTCCAAAGATGCTGCCGGAGCCGCCTGACAGTTGACGGTGAGACTGACCTTCCGGCCCTGGGGGTCGTTTTTCAGGGTGGCGGTGACGGTGACGGTGCCGGATCTGCTTCCGGCGGTGATCACGCCGTTTTCATCCACAGTAGCGATATGCTTCTGGCTCTCGGGGATGGAGAAAGTGAGCATTCGGGGATCCACAGCCACGGTTTTGTCCAGGGCGTAAACCTGCATGGTGGTGCTGTCCGGCTCCGCCAGTTCGCTTTCGGACACCTGGGCGGTGAGGCTGAAGCTGCTGCCGGTGGTGCCAAGGACGGTGCTTTCGTTTTCGTAGGGGAGCCAGAGGATGGCTTTGGCCCGGTAATTGCCCAGCAGCCCATCCTCCCAGCCGTCGGCGGGACGGTAATAGGCCCACAGGGTCTGGCCATTAAAGTTCTCCTGGCCGATTTGCCGGGGGCAGCCCTGGAAGAGGACGGTAGTATTCAGACCGGTTCCCGGGAAAGCGTTGTCTTCGATCTGCTGCACATCCGGGCCCAGGACGATGCTTTTCACATTGACAAGATCGTCAAAGACATGGCCGCACAGAGCGGTGACTCCGGGCTCCACCACCACAGAGCTGACCCGGGAGGCCAGGCTGCTCCAGGGAAGCTGGCCCGCGTCGTTCAGGCAAATGGGGCCGCTGCCGTAGAACCGCAGTTCGCCGCTCTGATGCAGCACCCAGCGGACGCCGCAGAAGCTGGCCTCCGGCTTTTGGGCGTCCTGGGGGTCGGTGACGCCGCAGCCCAGAATCCGGCTGCCATCGGAGAGAATAACGGGAATCAGGCCGCTGTAGCCGGTGGCATCCAGCTGGCTGAGGGTGCCGGGGAAAGAGATGGTGGCATTGATGCAGCCGGTAAAGGCGCTGCTGTCGATTTGTGCATCCGCCGGGAGGGTGATCTTGGTCAGCTTTTTGCAGCCGGCAAAGGCGTAGGCGGATACCCGGCTGGGTACCGTCAACTGAGTGATCAGGCTGTCGCTGCTCTCCAGCCGGAAGCCGTAGGTGACGACGCCCAGGGGGTTGGCCCCTGCGTTCTGAAAAGCAATGGCGCACCAGCGGTCCAGATCGGCGATGACCACCCGCTCCACGCTGCTGAAAGCAAAGGCATCCTCTCCGATGGCCGTGAGAGACCCTGGGAAGCGAAGCTGACCCAGCTTGGGGCAGCTCTGGAAAGCCCGATCTTCAATTCGTTCCAGCCCCTCCGGCAGGGTGACCTGGGACAAAGCGGTGCAGCCCTGGAAGGCCTGGGTGCCGATCTGGGTGACAGAGCCGGCCAGATGGAGCGTTTTTAGAGAGGTGCAGCCGGAGAAAGCCAGATTACCAACCCGGGTGAGCCCCTGGCTGACGGTTGCGGTCTTGATGCCGGATTTGAAAGCATGCCAGGGGGCGTCGGAGGCCTGGGTGTAGTCCTCCATGCTTCCCGCGCCGCAGAGATAGAGATCTCCGCCGGTGGACAGGGCCCAGCTGCCGTTCCTCATGCTGCCGGAGGTGGTGAACACCCCCTCCTGAGCGGTGACCGGATGCCCAGGGGCGAAGAGGGACAGGAATTGGAGGATGCTGCCGTCAAAAAGAAACTCCGTTTCGGGATCGGTACCGAATTCCTCTGGAGCGGCCTGCTCCAGGGTGCCGGGCAGAACCACCTTCCGGATGGATGGGCACTGAGCAAAGCAGCCGGTGGGAATGGTTTTCAGGCTGCCGGAAAGGGAGATGGTATGCAAAGCGGTGCAGCCTGCAAAGGCACCCTCCCCCAGACTGGACAAATTGACGGCGGTCACGCTCTGCAGTCCGGACAAACCGGCGAAGGCACCGCTGCCGACTCCGCTGACCCCTGCTTCCAGGGTTACGGAGGAGATTTCCACATCCGCCCAGACGGCGCAGGCATCGGCGGGGACGGAGCCACTGCCGAAAATCTTCAATGCGCCGCTTTGATTGACGGACCAGAACAGATCATCCGTAAACCGTCCGGTGGCCTGGGCCGCTGGATCCATGGCCTCCCAGTAAAGGGTGCCGCCGTAGTTTACCCGCTTGGCGGCGGTCCACTGGGAGGAGGCGGGATAGGAGACCAGCGCTTTAACATCCGTAAAGGCGTCCTGGGCAATGGCGGGCACGGTGCTGCCAAAAATCAGATTTTTCAGTTCGCCGCATTGGGCAAAGGCCTGGGAGGAGATCGCGGTCACGGCGTCCAGCCGGATCTCTGTCAGGCCGCTGTTCCGGAAAGCGCCGGTGCCGATGCTGGATACATTGTCCGGAATGGTGATTTGGGTCAGCTTGGTCAAACCGGCAAAGGCGTTGTCCCCGATCCCTGTGATCCGCGTGTCCAGGCTGACACTGAGGATGCAGTCTGCCAGGGGCTGCCAAAAGCCGCCCTCTTCCCGGCTTCCTATGTCGCCGGAGCCGGTGACGGTGAGCAGGCCGGTGGTTTGATCCAGAAGCCAGTACAGGTTTGTGCCGCACATGCCGCCGCCGTCCCCATAGGGCTTCCAGCGGATGCCGGTGTCGGTTTCCGGCCAGGAGCTTTCTGCCCAGGAGCTGTCGTCACTGGGATAGTAGACCGTGGCATCCGTTCCCCGGAAGCTGCCGGAGAACATGCCGTCGGAATCCGCTGCCTGGCTGGGAGCGGAGCCGGTGAAAAAGATCAGCTTCAAGCCGGTGCAGCTGCCGAAAGCCTGATTCCCCAGGGCGGAGAGCTGCCGGGGGAGAATCAGCTCCGTCAGCCCGGCACAGCCATCAAAGGCATGGGCATCGATGGCGGTGAGGCTTTCCGGAAGACTCACCCCGGTGAGAGCGGCGCAGTTCTGAAAAGCGCCCTCTTCGATGGCGGTGAGGCCCTCCGGCAGGGAGAGCTGGGTCAGATTGCCGTAATTCTGGAACGCGCAGCTGCCCAGGGCGGTGATCCCCTGGCCAATGCTCACACTGGTAATGTCCTCCATGTAAACGGCCCAGGGGGTGTTCTGGCTGCCGGTGTAATCGGGAAGACTGCCAGTGCCGGAGAGGGTCAAGCTGCCGGTGCCCCGGTTAAAGGACCACTGGACGCTCTGGCCACAGGCGCCGGAGGTGGGATAGCACAGGAAGAAATCTCCCAGGGTATCCGTGGCAAAGCGGAAGCTGCTGGGGCCGGTGCTGAGAGTGGGCACGATTTGAGAGCCGCTGCCCACGGCCTGCCGGAGAGTGACGGCGCTGCTGTTCCAATTGCTTGGCAGATTCACGGTGATGCACACCGGGAAGATCAGATCGATGGGTGCCTCCGCCCCGGTGAGGCTCAGCCGGAAGCCGGTGACAGACCCGGCAAGGGCGCTCTGGGGAGATGTCACCTCCAACACCATGGCTGTGTCTGCGGCGGGGGTATTCAGATTTCCGCCCAGCAGGGAGAAGCTGCTCATCTGCAAATCCGTGAGGGCCGGGTCAATGGCAGCGGCGACAGGGCTCCCGGCCAGCTCTTCCAGAGTGGTCACTGCCGAAAGCAGACCGGTGTTGCTGAGGTTTTCCGCCCGCAGGGTATTCAGCAGCTGCTGGGCACTCATCTCCTGTACCTCAGCTCGCAGGGCCGGAAGTGTAAGGGAGGCGGTGTGCTCTGCCAGGTAGGACAGGTACTGACTGTCGGTGCTGCACACCACGCCGTTTCCTTGGATGGTCCCACTCACCGTACCCCGGGTCAGCAGCGCGGCGCCGGTATCCAGAGAAAGTGTGCCGCCGGACAGAACGCTGATGGAGGAATTGGCTTTGATTTTCAGCACGGTTCCGCTGCTCACCTGAAGACCGCCGCCAGAGGCGATAGTGAGCCTCACGCCATCCAGGGTCAGATTGGAATCCAGGGTGACGTTTTTGGCCAGCCGATAGCTGCCGGAGCAGGCGGCCAGCATCTGCTCCAATTCTGCCTGTGTCATGGTGGTCAGGCTGGCGTTGGGGTCGAATTTGGTGGGGGACAGCTTGAGAATGCTGTCGGCCCCGGTGCCGAACATGCTTTTTGTTTCGTTGTAGTAGGTGTAGTTGAAGCCGCCGATGACATAGCCGTTTTCCACGCTGCCGCTGCCGCCGCCCAGGAATTTGGGGCCCCGATAGGCGGTGGAGCCGTTGTCGCAGTGGGTCACGTCCATTAGATAGCTGATGCCGTTGATACGGACGATGTTCCATTTGTGATTGTTGCCGCTGACGCTGTAGCACTCCACATTCTGCTGGAAGGTGGAGCAGTCGCACAGGTACTGGAACGCCTCTGCGTAGCCCTCGCACACCACGTTGGTGGAGGCATCGTTGTCAAATACGTTTACCAGGGTCCAGGGGTTGATGTCCCATTCATAGGTGTTGTTGCCGGCGGCGTTATGGTCATAGGTAACCAGGGAGCAGATTTTGTCCGCAAAGGCACAGAGCTTGTTGTAGTCAGAGTAGCCTGCGTACTGCTGCACAATGGTCTTGGCGTTATTCGAGGCGGTGACGGCTGCGGTAGCCTTGGCAGTGATGATGGTGGGGTTATTCGCATCAAAATCCGACGGCCGGTAATTGGGCTGGGGCTGCATCTTAAAGGAGTAGATGATGTTTCCTTTGCTGTCGTACACGCCCGATGCATTCCAGGAATGGTACCAGTAGCTTTCAAAGGGGTAGTCATGAACCAGGGCCCGGGTGACGGTGTTGTAGTCGATTTTATCCAGGGAGTATCCTCCCGCGGGGAAGGCTACCTGGATGATGGTTGGGTTCCGGTTGCCCATGGCGATGTCAAGAAAGCCGTCCTTCAGGCTGTCGTAGAGGAATTTTTCCCCATCTCCCAGATGCTCCCGGGCCAGAATGCCGAAGGTGGAAATGCCGCTGTCCCCAAAGAAGAGAGTGGAAAGAAAACCCTCAAAAAGGGCGTCGCTTTCGTCCTCCTCCATCCAATCATTTTCACTGTAGTATTCCGGCAGGGGTTCTTCCGTGGCTTCGGTCTCCTCCGTAGGCTCGGTTTCAGCTTCTTCCGTGGGGGCAGTGGTCTCGTCCTGCGTGGCGTCTGTGTCTTCCCATGATGCGGTTGGGGCGGTTTGCACTTCTTCCGTCGGGGCAGTTTCCTCTTCCTCCACAGTCTCGGTGACCGCTTCCCCGGTAGGCTCGGTTTCTGCTTCCTCCGTGGGTCCTGCGGTTTCTTCTGTGGATCCTGTGGCTTCTTCCTCGATGGGAGCCGTTTCCTCCGATGCCTCGGTGGTGGCTGAGGCTGCTTCCTCCGTGGGGGCGGTATCCTCAGGCTCCTGGGTGGAGTTTACAGTTTCTTCTGTGATGGGGCCCGTTGTCTCCGGGGGAGCGACGGTCTCTTCCGCTGCCGGCTGGGTGGGCTCTGTCTCCGGGGTTTCCTCCGTCTGGCCCTGGGAAAGGGTCTGTGACCCCGGAGTGGTTTCCGGGCCATCCTCCGCCCAAACGGATAGGGGCAGTGTGCCTGTAATCAAGGCAAGGGCAAGCAGAAAGGAGATGCTCCGTCGCAGCATGTGTGTTTCCTCCGTTTTTCTATCTTTTCTGTGCGCCAACCGGTCTTCGGCAGCATCATGGCGGTAAACTGGAATTTGACGGGGAGGCCCCGTGACCAATACGTTACGAACCTTGGGCAGTTAACCCACAACTCCTGGGCCCCTCGACCGGTACTGCCGCGGTAAATTAGAATTTGAAAAAGATATAAGATACGAGATATAAGATATAAGATATAAGATATTGAATCAGAAACCCAGATAATATTTTTGTAATTGGTACAATAGCAACCAAACATAGGTGGTTTTGTTGATTTTTTTCGATATTTTGAAATTATCTCATATCTTATATCTTATATCTCTGCAAATTCCAATTTGCCTGTTTGCTGCGAAAAGCGGGCAGCACATTCTTTTCTATGTATCAGCCCCGGGAAAGGGCGGCCCTGGAATGGAGGCTGCGAATCAGCTTCACCATTTTGGGATCGATTTCCTTGGGAATTTCCGTGGGCCGGGCCAGCAGGAAGCCCTGCAGCAGGTCCACTCCCAAATTCAGCAGACAGCGCAGCTCCTGCTCGGATTCCACACCCTCCGCCAGCACCAGAATGTTCTGCTCGTGGGCAAAGGTGATCAGGCCGGAGATCAGCAGCTGCCGGTCGGCGTGCTTGTGCACATTGCGGATCAGGGCCATATCCAGCTTCAAATACCGGGGCATCAGCTCCAAAAGGTTCTTCTCGCTGTTGTAGCCGGTGCCGAAGTCGTCCAGGGCGAATTCCGGAGCAAAGAGTTCGGCCTCCTTGTTCTGGAGCTGATTCAGCCGGGCGGGGGCATCGTCGGTCTCCACGATTTCCATCACGGTATTCTGCCGGATGCTGCCGAACTGTTTCATCAGAGCCCGCTGTTCCTCCGGGTTCAGCAGACGGCTGACCTGGGAGTTGATGAATATTTTGGTATTGGGAGCCACCGCGCCGGTTTCAATCAAATGCTGGAAGCCGGACAGGGCGTTGTGCCAGGTTATGTGTTCAATGACATCCAGAGCATTTTCCTGCCGTGCGATCCGCAGAAATTCCTCGGTGTTGGCAATGTCGCCGTCCAGCACCCGCAGCAGCGCCTCACAGGCGAAGAGCTGTCCGGTGTGGGCATCCACAATGGGCTGGTAGACATAACGAATTTTTGCCTCCTGAATCACCCGCTTAAAGGCCCGGACTTTCTTTTGATGGACCTCCGAAGCCAGGTAGGCCACCGGGTCAAATTCGCCGAAGGCACCCTTGGTGGTGTGCTTGATGGCGTACATGGCGAAATCCGCATGCTTCATCAGCTCCTTCAGATCCCAGCAGTCCTCCTCCGCGAAGCAGAAGCCGCCGGAGGCACCGATGGTTTTCAGCTGACCGTCGGGAAGTGTAAAGCGGGATTTTTGGAAGCCCTGCTGCAAATGGGCCACCGCTGCCCGAGCCTGCTCCCGGTTTTGGAAGCCGTAGAACAGCAGACTGAATTCGTCACCGGATACCCGGGCAATGAGAGCGTGCTCCGGCGAATGCTCCTGAATGCACTGGGCTCCTGCCATGATGTAGCGGTCGCCCCATTCATGGCCGTAGGTATCGTTCATGGCTTTCAGATTATCCAGGTCGATCATCACGGCAACGGCAACGCCCAGCTGGGCCTTGTCGCTGAGCAGCTGGTCACCGGTGCGGTAGTAGGCCCGCCGGTTGAAGATGCCGGTGAGCAGGTCGTAGTCCCGCTCATGCTCAATGCGCTTGCGCTCCAGAATCTGTACGGTGACATCCTCCGCCACGCCGATGCACCGGGCTTCTACCAGGGTCTCCTGCACATGGATATACCGGAGTGCCCCATCCTGCTGGGTGATGGTGAAGAGCAGACCGCCGGAGCCGGCCTCCTCCACGGCGTTAAGGGCCTGGAGACGCTCCATCTGCTGCCGGAATTGGCTGAGTGTCATGTTCTCGGTTTTCACATCCTCCAGGTCGAACAGACGGAAGAAATTGTCGGTAACGAAGAGGAAGTCGCTGCTCTCGTCCAGCTCATAGCCGCCCATTTCAATGCTGGACATCTCCATGATGCTCAGGAACCGGCGGGAGGAATTCACCACATCCCGGCTCAAACTGGTAATCTGCTCGGCGAAATCGTCCACCTCGCTGATTCCGGTGGGGGAAAGATGGGCGACGCCCTTGTCCCAGGAGTCCTCCAGCTCCCGGCGCATCGCGGTGATGGGCTTGGAAATGTGCCAGCTGGCGTAAAGGGAGCCGTAGGTGCCGAAAGCCAGCATGAGCAGCACGGTAATGATGAGCATGAGCTTTACCTGGCCGGTAAAGGCGAAAAGACTGGCAGTGGGCACCGCACCCATCACATACCAGTGTTGATTGTCAAAGGGGGCGTTGCGGTTGTAAAGGGTGAGTGCGGAGAGGGTGACGGTGTAGTCCGTCTCTCCGTCACTGGCGGTATAGCCGCCGTACTTGGACTGCCCCAGGGCAATCTGACTGCCCACCTGGAAGCTGCCGCTTTTTTTGTTGACGGCGCAAAGGATGCCGCCGGTGATGATTCCGTTTTCCGGAGCCTCTTCCGTCATCAGAAGACCGTAAACCCCGTTTTCATCCAGCTCTGCAATGGGCATCTGGGAGGACAGGAAGCTGGGCAGCAGCTCCACGCCCAGAACACCGTATGCCGTCCCGTCCGGCAGGATCAGCGGCACGGTGTAGCACAGCGCCGATGTTCCCTGGGCATCCTCCCGGACGCTCCAGAGCCCGCAGTCCGAGGCCTCCAGCTTTCCCTGACTGGCTACGGTGTAGGGCTCCAGGAACCAGGACTCATAGGGTCGGTCCGGCCCAAATTTAAACATGGGCTCCCAACTGCTGTCGGTGGAAAGGGCCAGGGACTGCACCACCGATACCGGGGCGCATTCCAGCAGCAGATCGGCGTATTTCTCCGATGCCACACTGGAGGGGTCGTTGTCCCGAATGTAGATGCCGGTTTTCTTCTGCCAATCCTGATTTTCCGCATCCTCCTGGAGATCGTGGGTATTAAACACCATATAGATGCCGGATACCTGCTTGGAATACAGCTGGGCAATCAGCTGATCCACCACCTCCAGAATCAGCGCGGCGCTGTCCTTGGGGCTGCTGTCCAGCTTGTCCAGCTCCAGCTCACCCTGATCGATCAGGGCCTGGGCCCGGCTGTTGATCTCATTGGAGATATCTTCCAGCGGCATCCAGCGCCGGGTCATTTGGTTTTGCAGGAAGCTTTGCCGGTTGTCCACCTGCTTTCTGAACAGATCGAAGCTGTTCTGGTTCAGCTGCCGGAGGACGCCTGCGGCCTGGAGCACCATTACCAGCAGAAATGCATCCAAAATCGTCAAAAGACACAGGGGCTTCAGAATGCGCCGGAAAATGGAGTGGCTCTTTCTAAGCTCTGTCTTTTTGACATTTTGTTTTTCGGGCATTTCCTGTCACTTCCTTTTTCCGCGGCGGTCAGATTTCCAGCTGGTTCAGCTTGTCCAGTACGCTCTGGTACCACTGCTCAAAATAGTCGTCGGAGACATAGGGGGCTACCGCGTCTTCCAAGGACTGCCCCGCTTCCAGAGCCTGCTCGACCAGGGCCCGGTCGGCCGTGGCCTGATCGGACATGCAGTATTCCAGGATATTGCGGGCGGCGACGCCGTTCTGGAAGGCCTGGGTGGTGTATAGGGTGTTGTTTTGCACGGTTTCAATGGCAGCATCCAGGATCAGGCTGATGACGGGATCCGTCTCGCCGGCATACTGGCCGATCGCTTCCTTGGTGTTGGCGGTTTTGGTCACCGGCATATAGCCGGAGCCGATGGCGAAGCGGATGTTCCGTTCATCCTGGGTGAACCACAGCAGGAATTCCACCGAGGCGGCAATTTCTGCCTCACTCTTTTTGGTCACCACCATGCCCGCACCCTGCTGGACGGCATAGGGCTTTTCACTGGCAAACTGGGGCGCGGGGAAAACCTGCATGGTGATTTCGTGCTCTTCTTCCTCTGTGGTCACCTTTTTGGGGAAGAAGGTGGCACCGGAGGACGAGCCGGTGAAGGAGAGGATGTTGCCTGTTTTGATGTCGTCACTGCGGAATCGTCCGCTGGAGGCGAAGTACCCCTTGACAAAGGGCACATAGTAGTAATCCCAAAGCTTGCGAACCACATCGTGATCAAAGTTGATCACGGCTTTCCCGTCCTGGACGGAGAAGATTTCACAGCCCAGCTGCATGCCGCCGATGAGGATGTAGTTGGCCATGGCATCCCGGCCGTAGAAGGCCTTGCCGTCGTTGGGCTCCGGGGTGAGGCTGTCCGTCCACTCATAGTAGCGCTGAGCGGTTTCCGCCAGGCCCTCCATGGTGGCAAAATCCTGGGTGGTGGCACCGGTGGCCTGGGCAAAGGGCAGCCAGTCGGTCTCGTTCAGAAGAAACAGCTCCGTGGATTTGGCAATGGGGAAAATCTTCACACTGCCGGAGCCGTCGAAATCACCCTCATTCATGTAGCTTTCGATGTACAGGGCCCGCTGCTCCTCCGTCAGATAATCCGCCAGGTTCACCAAAACGCCCATCCGGTCGATTTCGTAGGCGGTGTCGGCGTAGGCGGCGAAAATGTTGGGAACCTCTTCCGCGCCCACCTTGCCAGTGACGGCATGCATCACGTTGGTCTGCAAATCGCTGACGGAGCCCTGGCTGAAGCTGCTGACCACAATGCCCAGCTCCTTGCCCCGGGTCTCGTTAAAGCTGTCCACCATTTTGTTAAAGGTGGTGAGCTGTGCGCCGTTGTAGTAGTTCCAGACGGAGATGGCGGTGGGATTTTTGGGATCCAGCACCGATTTGGATGCTTCTTTCTTCTGGCAGCCGGTCAGACAGCTGACGGTCAGCGCGGCGGCACAAAGGGCAGTTATGATCCTGAGCCGTGGTTTCATGGTAGATTCCTCCTGCATGTAATTGTCAAAATGATCCAATATATCATTATGATTATACATGGATTTGGGATAATATACAAGAGCGAATCGCCAATTTTCGAAACTATTTTTGCGGAATGACGAACGGCTCCCTTTCCGACTGATTGCTTTTCTTCTGTATCCGTGGTACAATCAAAGAACATCCCGGAAAAAGTTTGGGAGAGAACCATTTTGGAGGAAATGCAATGGCTGATCTGATGATTCGACCGGAAACCCCTGCCGACTACGATGCCGCGGAGCGCATGGTTCAGCGGGCATTCTGGAATATCCACGGCCCCGGCTGCAATGAGCACCTGCTGGTGCGGCTGATTCGGAACCATCCCGATTATCTTCCTCAGTTCAGCCGGGTGGCAGAGCTGGACGGCAGAATTGTGGGTGCGATTTATTATACCCGGGCAAAGCTGGTCAACGAGGAGGAAACTGTGGACATCGTAACCTTCGGGCCGCTGGCGGTGGAGCCGACTCTGCAAAACAGCGGCGTGGGGCGGCGGCTGCTGGACGAGACGCTCTCCCTTGCAAAGCGGGAGGGCGTCCCCGGCGTGTGCATCTACGGCGAGCCGGAATACTATCCCAAGCGGGGATTCCGGAGCTGCCGGGAATTCGGTGTCACCAGCCCGGACGGAAGCCAGTTTGACACACTGATAGTCTATCCATTGAAGGAGGCCGACAAGCTCCACGGGAAATTATATGAAAGCCCGGTATTTGAGCAGTGCGATGATGGGGAGCTGCTGGCCGTGATGGAAGAGGAATTCCTGAAGTATCCCAAAGTCAAAATCCAGGAGGGCTTTCTGCAAATCTTCGGCTGCCGCTTCGCATCCGTGGCGGCTGTAACCGAAAAGTGTGTTTTATTGTCCTATTGGGAGCTGACGCTGGAGGCGGAGGCAGCGCCGGAGGTCGATCCTCAATCAGGGGATACGGTGCTGTTCCGCTTCCGCCCTGGAAGGCGCTGCCTGGTCACCCAGGTATGCAGGAACCTTTTGTAAGGGAGGGATTCTGGTGGAGAAAAAGGAAAATCGAGTGGAAAAGGGTTCCGAGGCCTACTATCAGCGCCAGGTATCCATGGGACGCAGCACCCTGCTGCTGGTGGTGGCACTGACGGTGCTCAATCTGGGACTGGTGTTTTCCGGCACCAATACCTATTTGCTGTTCTCTGCCTCCGGGCCTTACTATTTGACCATCATGGCCCGGGGCTTCGACCTGGCGGCCTATGGCGCTGTGAATCAGAGCTATACCTGGGCGGCCCTGGCTGCCAGCGCTCTGGTGCTGGGATTGTATTTGCTGTGCTGGCTGATGAGCAAAAAGCAGCATAACTGGCTGACAGTGGGCCTGGTGCTCTTCGTTTTGGATACCATCTGCCTGGTGCTGCTGTGTCGGCTTGTCTTCGGTGATTATCTGGGCAGCGTGATGGATTTTTTGATGCATGGCTGGGTGCTCTATGAGCTGGCAGTGGCCATCCGCGCTGCTCGCCGCCTGCACGACGGCGCTTATACAATATAATAAATACAATAAATGTTCTACTTTCACGTGACGTTGCCAGAAGACCGGCTGACCAAAGCCGGTCTTCCTGTATGATAATCTCTCCACGGAAAAGTCACCAAAAAAGATGGAGAAAAATTGTAAAAAGTGCTTGACAAAGGATCGGGGGGTGTGGTAATATATGCAAGCTTTCCGATGAACGCTTGGGAAACAGGCGGGAGGGAGTGCAAACCGCGAAAAAACTCGAAAAAAAGAGAAAAAAGCTCTTGACAATCGAGGCATTCGATGGTAGACTAAACGAGTTCTCAGCCGCGAGGCGAGAACGACTCTGTACCTTGTAAATTGAATAACGAAAAGACAAACTAGACACCTTGGACAATAAATGGATTGTTTAAGCGTAAGCGAAAAAACAGCCAACGAAAATTCTTGAGTAATAAATGCTAGAAGCAGATTATTCAAAA